>NZ_JBQCGW010000174.1:0-43089 GCF_051955275.1 Pseudobacter sp.
CCAATGCCGATAATGCCAAGAACCAGAAATACAAATGTTTAATGCGTTTGAAGAAACTGTTCTTCAGCGCATACAAAAACAATAATAACCTGTGATGGAAGATGTACAATTGATGGATGCTATCGAACGCTACCTGCGCAATGAAATGCAGCAGGAAGAAAGAGCGCATTTTGAGCAGCTCCGCAAATCCAATCCTGATATCGATCAGCTGGTGGTGGAACATACCATGTTCCTGCAGCAGATGGATCAGTTCAGTGACTGGAAGGACTTCAAAGCCACGCTCCAGGATGTTCACCATCAGCTGGCAGACGCCGGTGAGATCAGGGAACAGCAACCAAAAGCAAACGTAGTATCCATCCTCCGCAAATACAAGAAAGTAATGGCCGTGGCCGCCTCTATTGCCGGTATCACTACTGTGCTGATCGCCGGCGGTGTGAGCTGGTATACCCGCAAAGCCAGCAATGCTGAACTGCAGCAGCTGCGCCGTGAGTTCAAAATGGAAGTTGCCACCAAGAAAAATGAATTGCTGGATGAAGTGAATGCCAAGATCTCCAAAGCTCCGCAAAATGCCGAGCTCATCTCCGGAGGTACCGGCTTCCTCATCGATGGCAAGGGCTACCTGGTAACCAATGCGCATGTGATCAAGGGTGGGACCACCTTTGTAGTGCAGAACAACAAAGGCCAGGAATTCCGCGCCAAGACCGCTTACGTGAACTATAATTCAGATATCGCCATCCTCAAAGTGAGCGATGATGATTTCAAGATGCATAATGTACTTCCCTACTCCTTCCGTAAAGGCGGGTCAGACCTGGGAGAACCGCTCTTCACCCTTGGTTTCCCCCGTGAAGAGATCGTGTACAACGAAGGTTATATGAGTGCCAAGACCGGTTACAATGGAGATACCCTTACCTGCCAGATAGGTGTACCCGCCAATCCCGGTAACTCGGGAGGCCCCGTTTTCAACAAGAACGGCGAGGTGATCGGCATCATCAATACAAGACTGAAACAGGCTGAAGGCGTGGTATTTGCCCTCACCGCTAAAAATATTATCCGTACACTCGAAACGATTAAAAAGGAAGACACCGCATTTAAAAGCCTGAAGCTTCCCTACAACACACAGATCAAAGGAATGGACCGTGTGCAGCAGATCAAAAAGATCGAGGATTGTGTGTTCATGGTAAAGAGTTACTGATCAAACTTCTTGTTTGCATTTCTTGTAAAGTTTCCGTTTTAGCTCTGATAGTAAAAAGCCCCGTGCAGTAATGCTACGGGGCTCTTTGTTTATCGGAATAGCTTATTTCCAGAGTGCGGGAGGATACTCACCTGCAGCCACCAGGGTTTCCAGGGCCTCTTTAACTTCAGGAGCATCTTCTTTGTAAGTTACGCCGAACCATTTGGAAGACGTGGGGATCACCCTGATCACACCCGCCTTATCCTGGATGAACTGGTCAGCAACCAGGGGAATGAAGAATTCAGCTTTGGGATTGCCGCTGTTGGCAGCTGCAAACTCCTTGAACATATTCTCCGTGTAAGTGAAAACAGCGGGATCAAAGCACCAGAAGTTCATGCTCACGCTTGAATCCAGGGGCAGTTCTTTAGGCTCCAGGTTATCGTCTGTGAGTATCTTGCCATCTTTCTGCTGAATGTTCAGTCTTTCTGCAATAGCGCTCAGGTTGCCATTGCCATCCACCTGGCATACACCACGGTTTACAGTACCATTATCAGAAAGGGTTTTCAGCAGCTCATATCCGATGATCGAATACACATCAGACTTCACATCTGAAGTAAGGAATTTGTAAGATTTCTCAAAGGCATCACGACCATAAAAATCATCTGCATTGATCACAGCAAATGGTTCTTTGATGGTGTCTTTGGCACAGAGGATCGCCTGTGCAGTTCCCCAGGGTTTGGTTCGGCCTTCGGCCACTTCCTGGTATACATAATCGATCTCGATCTTTCCTTTGAGCCTTGGCTCAAAAATATCAGCGAAGTCTTGTTTGAATTCTTTACGGATGATGAAAACCACTTTTTTGTAACCGGCACGGATCGCATCATAAATTGAATAGTCCATGATGGTTTCGCCACCAGGCCCGAATGATTGTATCTGTTTCATACTGCCATACCGTGAGGCCATTCCGGCTGCGAGGATCAAAAGTGTAGGTTGCATGTTTGTTTGTCTGTTTGTTTTATAAATTCACGCACGAAAATATAAAAATAAGCGATATTAGAAATTACTTGAAACAATCTCCACATCAATCGATTGATCAAAATAAAGCGGTAGTACAGCCTTTACTGCTTCCTGAGTTTGCTACCTCAGGCATCAGGGCGGATATACTTCGCCTCGATCTCATTCATCCGGTGATCTCCGGCAACAAATGGTTCAAGCTGAAGTATCACCTGAAATCCGCACTGGACGAAGGTTACAAAGGCTTACTAACATTCGGTGGCGCATGGAGCAATCACCTGGTGGCCACTGCCGGGGCAGCAGCCGCAGCTTCACTAACAGCTGTTGGTATTGTTCGCGGAGAAATTCCTGCTGTACTATCTCCAGCATTGCAGGATGCAAGGGACTCAGGCATGCAGCTGGTGTTTGTAAGCAGGAATGAGTATGCTGATGAAACCACCCTGCACCGAAGCATGCAGGAACGATTCCCTGGCCATTACCTGGTGCCACAGGGAGGTCACAGTGAAGCCGGTGTTCGAGGGGCCAGCGAGATCCTTTCACTGGTACCTGAACTGCCTTCATACACGCATATTGCCTGTGCAGCCGGAACAGGCACCATGATGGCCGGACTGGTTGTGGCAAGTAATCCACAACAACAGGTGCTGGGCATCAGCAGCCTCAAACTCGCCAATACGGCTCATAACAGCCTGGAAACGATGCTGCAGACCTGGGCCCCTCATTCTGGCTACAGATTATTTTACCAGTTCCATTTCGGGGGCTATGCCCGCAAGACCGCTGTGCTGACCGATTTCATGAACCGTGTATGGAAACAGACAGGCATTCCCACTGATATCGTGTATACTGGCAAGCTGCTGTATGGGATAAGCTCCCTGGCCACGGAAAGTTTTTTCCCCTCTCAAAGCAGGCTGCTGCTGATACATAGTGGTGGCTTACAGGGTAACCGGTCCCTGCCGCCCGGAACATTGCTCTATTAATGGCAGGGATTTTGACAATGATACGATCATTATATTTGCACCTTCATAATTAGAAATTAAAACACACGTTATAGTTTACATGAACAGGTTGTGGGTTCCGTTATTGCTGCTGTTATCTTCATCCGCCTTCGCGCAGGATACATTGCCCCGGTTCACCGTAACCACCAGGGGATACAATAAGGCTATCATCAGCTGGACAAACACTTTCACCACTGTTTCTCAGATCAGCATTCAGCGTTCATTCGACAGTTCCAAAGGTTTCCGCACCATCCTCAATGTGCCTGACCCAACCGTTCCCCAGAATGGATTTGTGGATACAAAAGCACCCGCACAGAATATGTTCTACCGGTTGTTCATTGTGCTGGAAGACGGAAAATACCTGTTCAGTGCGGCTTCCCGCCCCTACTGGGATACCGCAGGCGCAAAGCCCGACTCGAAAGAGTACTCTCTCACCGGCGAAAACAATAACCGCCGTATCGTGGCCTCCGATAATATGAGCCAGAAAGAAGTGGAGCAATTGAAAGCAGAACTTCGCGAAGCCACCAAAGAGCCCGTAAAAAAAGAACCTGCCAAACCAGCGGGTACCATGCCTCCGGCCACTGCAACGCCCCCGCCTCCCAAAGCACCTGAACGTTATTTCATAGTAAAGAAGAAAGATTCCATTTTATTCAATATACCCGAAAAGAATTTCCGCAAATTCAGGGACTCCATCGTTTACCGCACCAAAGACACGATGGCCTTCAAGAACCTGGACACTATTGTGCTGCGCCCCTTCGTAGCAAGGGAGATCTATAAGCCTTCCCGTTATGTGTATACGGATAAAGACGGCAATGTGATCATCGATCTTTATGATGCACTCAGGAAGGATTACGAAGTGAAATTCTTTGATGATAACGGCGAGCCCATCTTCCATATCAAAAAGGTGAAAGATCCGCTGCTGATCATCGATAAAGTAACTTTCCTCCGTTCGGGCTGGTTCAGGTTTGAACTGTATGAAGAAGACAAACTGAAGGAAACCCACAAAGTGTTTGTTCCGAAGGATTTTTAGAATTGATTCCGCAGTACCCAGTCGCTCGCGTCCCCGCGATTGACAACTATTTGCTCGCCTCTGGCGAGCTACCGGGCACACCCTGATCTTATTGTAACTGTACGTTGAAAATACGCTCGAAGTTTTTCTTCACTTTCTCTTTCACTTCTTCAAACGGTACCGCATAACCGAGTTCTTTTTCCAGGCTGGTAACGGCTTTGTTTTCTATACCACAGGGAACGATATGTCCGAAATAATCCAGATCGGTATTTACATTGAACGCAAATCCATGCATGGTGATCCAGCGGCTGCAACGGATGCCCATTGCACAGATCTTGCGGGCGCGCGTAATATCACCAGGATCAAGCCATACACCGGTCTCTCCGGGAGACCGGTCACCCTTCAATCCGTATTCCGCCAGGGTGAGAATGATCACCTCTTCCAGGTTGCGTAAGTATTTACCGATATCCGTGTAGAATTGTTCCAGGTCGAGTATGGGATACCCTACGATCTGCTGCGGTCCGTGGAAAGTGATATCTCCTCCCCGGTTGATCTTGAAGAATTCAATGCCTTTATCCTGACGCTCCTCCTCACTGATCAGCACATGCTCCATCTTCCCGCTTTTGCCAAGCGTGTAAACCGGCGGATGTTCCACCAGCAGCAGGTGATGTGTAATGGGGGCTTCTTCCTGCATCTCTTCGTCAGTGGTGGCAGGGGCAAACCTTTTTGATTTCTGTTCCACTTTCTGCTTCAGCAACTGCTCCTGGTAATCCCAGGCTGCCTGATAGGGCATATTTCCGAGGTCCTGAAAAATAACGGGGATCATGGTGCAAAGATACTGCTTTGGATGGTTCGGATGGCAGGTAGCAGAATCAGGGCACAATCCTGAATTTCAGTCATTTGGATTTATCGTATCAATACGAAAGATCCCTTTCTTTCAATCGCACCGCAGGGAGTGACGCACCTGATATAATATACAAAACTACCGGAGGGCTGCGGCTCTCCTTTGAAAGTACCATCCCAGCACCTGCTAACGTCATTCGACTGGAAAACAGGAACACCATTCCGGTTCATGACGGTAACCGAAAACTGCGTTACTTTCTGCCATTTACTCACGCCCCAGCAATCATTCTTACCATCATTATTAGGAGTGAAAGCATTAGGTACGTTGTATTCCCTCGGTATAACGTTCACCATTATACGCGCCGTATTCCTGCAGCCATTTGCATCCGTTCCTGTTACCAGGTAGCTGGTTGACCTGTCAGTTGTAACTACCGGATTGGCAATGGCGGGATTATCAAGTCCGCTTACAGGGGACCACAGATAGCTGACACCACCTGTTGCCAGCAGCCTGGCGCTGGTTGATGCGCAATCTATATCGTTCGATTTATTTACCCTGATCACAGGAAGCTGATTGATATTGAGTGGCGCCGGATCGGAATAGAAGTCTGCGCCCGGCACAGTGAACTTACAGCGGATAAATCCTGTAGTGGAATTCGCTCTTGTACTGTAGGTCGCAGAATGGCCTTGCGACAGGTCCTGCCATCCATTGATACCGTCGACGCTGTACTGCCACTGGTAATCCACAGGTGCAACACCGGGGGTTACCGTAACTGCGGTGTTGAAACTGGCTCTTTCATCTGCGCAGATAGTGGCAGCATTGGGTTGCTGATCTACCTGGAGTTGAACAGGACGGATAGTAAGTTTACCAGGAACATAAACGAAGGTATAATTGCGGGATGCAGCTCCGCTGAGGTCAATAGGATAATCACCGGGAATACTGTTACTGCTGGCGATGGTGGATACCATTACCGGACGGGTAAGCACTGTTTCATCGTCAGTAAATCCAAAGTTGGAATACGTGAGCGTCAATGCCGGATTGGGTGCCCCGTAATCACGGATCTGGTCATCTGCTGTGACCGTCAGTTCACGCGGCAGTATTTCCATAATATTTCCATAAAAGGTCATGTTATAGTTGTTGCCGGCTGTGAGGGTACTCTGCTCAATGGCGTACGTACCTACGTTCTCACCAGGTGCCCGCTCGGAAGAACCGGTGAAAACATCAGCACCTATCAATGCCGGACTGACAGTATAAGAGAACGAAGGATCATAATCACCATAGGTCTTGCTATGCCTGTCCGCATAAACAGTAATATCCAGCCTGTTCACCACAATAGTGATACTGATATCGGTTGCGGGCAGATATGCTGCATCTCCTGACTGTGAAGCAGTGATGGTAGTGGTGCCTGCACCGGTGATGGTTACCTGCCCTGCTGCATCAATAACAGCCACAGCCGGATCACCCGTTGTATATGTGACCATCAGTGAAGCACTTGAATAAGCAACTGCATTCACATCGGGATCGCCATAAGTTCTGGTAATTGTACTGCCATCTGTAAGGGCATCAAAGGTGAGCGACTGGCTCATCTTTGTAATAGTGAGAACGGCAGGGGTACTGTAAATATTCACCCCGCAGGCATTGCTGGTCATGCAACGGTAAAGGTTTCCGTTCATGGAAATATCTGCACTCAGGATCTTTAGTGTGGCAGTATTGACATCATCATATATGCCATCGTTCACCAGATCAGTAAAAACCGGTGCGCCTGAGCCTGCCGGGCTCACCTGCCATTGATAAGTGATGGGAGCTGCACCGGTTGCAGTAATGCTGAAAGAGCCGGCATCACCCAGCGGTAATGAAAGTGGTGAAGGATCAGCAGTGATCACGGGCGCGGGGCAGAAAACAAATTCATCTGCACCCGGATCGGGTGCGGCGGCATCCCTGATTTCCCCATCGATATCCGTGGTTATTCCGGCAACAGGTTGCCCCTTTCCTTCCAGCGCGGTATTGTTTCCCGGATTCAGGTGGATATCATCCGTTCCGAGGAACACAGGAAGCACGCTTAATGAATTGGCATTATTACCGAGTGCAGCCTGCAAGCCGGAAATAGTTGCAGAGTTGGCAACTCCATTAAAAAGAAGATTTCCCTTTGCACTGTGAAAAATATTGAAATCCGAAACGCCCAGTACATTGGTATTGGCAGCGAGAACAAAAGCCGGAGCGCTATTGCCATCACCCACGGTCTGCAGGTTAGCTAAGATATTGCTGCGCATCTGAATACTGCCGGCCGCCGTAACATTACTCGTAATAAGCATAGCCGCATTCCTTTGTGATCCGGTAAATACAGGATTGGCGTTCATGGCAATTGTATTGAAATCGATGGAAATGCCGCCACCGTCATCCACCACAATCCCGTTTGCATTATCATTCACTCCTGAGCCATTCTTACCGTAAGAAGTGATGCCCCGGATAAAATTGTTGTACACCCTGAAATTGGCAGAAGCACTGGATGGCGCCAGATGAATTCCTGCTGCCCCATAGCCCGCAGCATTCAGGTTTCTGATATTACTGATCCTGTTATTTCTTATCAGAAGGTCCGACATGAAACTGTAAACAAAAATGCCCATTGGCAAATAGGTGCCGCTGCTTGAAAGATCTGTAATGGAATTATTACTGATCACAATATTCGAATTGGCGATACCAGTGGAAATAGTAAGGCCGGCCGGTGCATGGGAAGTCATGCCTGTGTAATGCATTCCTGAAATGGTATTGTCTGTTACAACAGTGTTTTTGGTAGCCGTAGCCAGCCATATGGCCCTGTCGTATTCCGGATCGGTTCCATCAAAATTTCCAATATTATTATTGCGGATCTCCAGGCCATCAACGCCCTGCGCGTAAACGCCCACCATTCTGATAGCTTCAGCATCTGTGCTGTTCAGATCATTTTCAAGGATGCTAAGATCATTCACCAGTGGACCAACCACAGCGTAAGCATAAATACCGATATAAGCCTTGGTTATGCTGTTATTCTGAATAGTGATATTACTGAAATAGCCGGGCAAGCCCAGGCTGGCTGCATTTCCCAGGAAAACGGCAGTAGTGGTATTGGTGCCATTGATCAGCATTGTATTCTTTATTGTCACGTTGTTGATGGGTGTGGTACCCACCGAACCTATCAATAATACATTGCTGGCGGTAGCAGAAGTATTTTCTATTATGAGGTCCCGGGTGTCAGTCCCTGAAACAGAACCATCGATCGTAACATTATTGGAGCCTTTGAGCGTGATCAATGGATTTCCGAAAACATCCCCTGTAATAATCGTGGAACTCCGCGGCTGGATCAGCACACTGGTGAAATTGCTGCCGCCGCTGCCACTGGCATTGAGGACCGACGGTGCTGTTTCCACAATAAAACCATCCACCAGGATGGTTATAGCTCCTTTATGTGTTCCGTCATTGATGCCGTCGAAAGCTTCTTTTAAGGTGGAATAGGTAGCAGTAGCCAATCCGGCACTGGCTGTCACTTCAACCTGTGCACGGGCACTGAAGGACAGGCACAGCAATACAAGCAGTGTGATAATCGGGCTGAATTTTCGGAACATGTTGAGGGGTTTGTAAGGATTAAGGCTGTTCAGGAGACTGGATCGAAGCTTTCAGGAGACTGGATGGAGGCTTTCAGGAGATTGGAGGGGTCTGGACTTAATTCCGGACAGGGCTACATATCATAAAATTATCCTATCGGTCCGGCAAAAATATACCCTTGCTCCAGAATTACAAAAAATTGATAATTGACAAGCGCAGGTTATATATCGTCAGTGGAATAAAAATGATATTATTACATTTATTCTTTTTCCTGTTATGGCTACTTTACTTGAAGATATCAGATCCCAGTCCGACTGGATCGTCCGCGCATTTGCTTCCGATGGATACAAACTGGATTACAGTTTCGATTCCATTATGGAAATCGACCGCTTTTTTGCCGCCAACATGGTCAATGGCGAGCCCAAAAAGGGAGGGCGCCTTCCCCAAAAAGGCTTTGGCGCCATACTTTTTTCCATGGGCTCCTATATCGGGGAAACCGTAATCCGCAATATTCAAGGCACGGAGTGGATCACAGACGATGAGGATCCCCAGGCTGAACTGAATGTATTCCTCCGGTTGCCGAACGGCGTGGAATGCTCTCCCATCATCAAAGTGTTCAAACGCTTTCAGAACGGGTCTGAAGACGCGCTTTATCCGTATGTACACATGCTGGTAGAGGAAACCACCGGCCATGTGTTCAACCAGGATTTCTGGAAACTGATAGCGGAGGCGGAGAATGAAAAGAAGAAACCCTGGTGGAAATTCTGGTAAGTTTCCAAAACCTTACCTTTGCGGAAATTCGCTATTTCTCGTATGACTACAAATCTGAACGAAGACGCATTGAATGAGTTGGAAGACAACCAGGACGGTTCGGAAGAACTGTATGAGCGCTTCAGCCTGGTGGTGGACCGCGGTCAGGAGCCGATGCGCCTCGATAAATTCCTGGTAGCCCGTATCGAGAATGCCAGTCGCAATAAAGTACAGCAGTCCATCGAAAGCGGCCGCGTACTCATCAACGGCAAACAGGTGCAGAGCAACCACAAGATCAGGCCAGGCGAGGAGATCGTGGTGTATTCCGACAAGGAAGTACAGGGCGAAGACATCATCCCTGAGCAGATGCCCCTCAACATCGAGTACGAAGATGAGGATATCCTCATCATCAATAAACCCGTTGGACTGGTAGTACACCCCGCCAGCGGCAACCCCAGCGGCACCCTCATCAACGGCGTGGCCTGGTACCTGCTGCAGCAGAACAAAGAGCTCAATACCGATGAACTGCCCCGTTTCGGGCTGGTGCATCGCATCGATAAAAATACTTCAGGCCTGATGGTGCTAGCCAAAACCGGCAAAGCAGCCAGCAGTCTCGCCAAAGAATTCTTCGATCATACCATCCACCGCCAGTACGTGGCCCTCGTTTGGGGTGATGTAGCTGAAGACAGCGGCACGGTTGTGGCACATATCGGCCGCCACCAGCGCTTCCGCAAGATCTTTGATGCATACCCGGACGGAGAGTATGGTAAAGAAGCCATCACCCATTACAAAGTGCTGGAGCGCATGGGCTACGTAACCCTGATTCAATGCGTACTGGAAACAGGCCGCACCCATCAGATCCGCGTGCACATGAAACATCTCGGCCACCCCCTCTTCAGTGACGAATTATACGGAGGAGACCGCATCGTGAAAGGCACCGTGTTCAGCAAGTACAAGCAGTTTGTAGACAATTGCTTTGCTATCTGTCCCCGGCATGCACTGCATGCCCGCACCATCGGTTTCACTCACCCTCGCACACGCCAGCCTATCAGCTTTGAAAGCCAGATCCCGTCTGACATGCAGCAGCTGATCGATAAATGGCGCAACTATGCAACAGTAAAGAAGATCATCACTAATGATTAAGCATTTCGTCAAACATCAGTTGGACATCATCAGCGAAGAGCCCTGGTTCGGGGATGGCTTCCGCAGTAAGATCGACCAGCTGACTGACGAAGCAGCTTTCACCAAACCATTGCCGGCACTGCATAGCGTGGCAGAGTTGATCTCCCACTCCATCGAATGGAAACGTGAAGGAATAAGGCAGTTGCAGGGTGCGCTTCCACAGCTCACCATGAACAGCCCGGAGAACTGGAAAAGCAATGAAGCATTAAAGAAGGTTGGTTGGGAAAAACTGAAAACTGATTTCTATTCGGCAGTTAACGATCTGGTACAGTTACTGGAAACCAAAGAAGAAACTTTCCTGGATCAGCTGACAACTGATAAGAGATACACAAAACGCTTTTTGCTGGAAGGGCTACTGGATCATGATGTGTATCACCTGGGGCAGATAGCTATTACTATAAAATTGTTGAAATAAGATTCGCCGGAGGCGAAGGAATATAAGTCACTCGCGGGGACGCGAGCGACTGGGCACTGCCTGTTACTTCCTGGTAAAGTCAAATAATGTAGCTGTGAAAACGCCTCGCTCGCGCTTTTTAAAGATCACATTCCAGCCACCATTATACCGGAGCACTTTAGGTACGATGAGGTCTTCGAACTTCGTCATTTCCACTTCCATGTGCACATCGAAGTCGTATACGCCAGCTTTGTAGCTGAGATCATAATTGCGGGCCACAATATCCCAGGAATTGATATCGAACCAGGTGGTCATTTCATTGATCACTATCTGATCACGTTCAGACTTGCTGAGATCCGCACGGGGCGTTACTTTGAAGATATAACACATCACGCCGTTGAAGAGGTTCATATCGATGGTGAAGTCGTACCGCTCGGCTGCGCCTTCTTCAAAAATGGCGATCTTATTGCCGATAAATGGGATGCCCGGGATCTTCTTACCGGGATTGAAGAAGAGCATTTTAAGCTGCTCCTTATGCTTCTCGATACCGGATTTCCCTTCCATGGTGAAGCTGGTGCCTTTCACAATATTGCTTTCGCCACAAACAGTGTCCCGCGCAAAGAAAAGCCCGGCATACATTTCAGCGGTGTAATAATTGAAGTTGCGCTTCTTATCGTAAAAGTCTCCGGTGGTCTTCTCTTCCAGCACGGTCATCCAGCGGCAACCATTGCCGGTATGCTGCTGCGAACGGCTGTTAAGCGTGGCTTTCACTTCGCCGGATTTATCCTGCATGCGGATATCGTTGAGCGCAGTATAGCCCAGTACTTTGAGATTCCGGAATGCTTTGTAGAAGGTTGTGTCCTCTTTGATGCGATCGATAAAGGCAGGCACATTGAGATTGCTGCGCACTACCACTTCTTTAAGGGTGACTGCTTTTTTCCCGATCACAACGGGCACCGTGTCTCGTTTCAACACGGTGCTGTCAGTCTGCGCAACAGTCACAGCACTGATCAGAAGTACGGATATGAGCGGAAAAAATTTCATGCAGTGATACTGACCCTATTTCTGGAAGGTCATTTTATAATCAACGCGAACTTTGCCTTTTGAAATATCGTCCAGCTTGCCTTTCAGCATGCGTTTCTTCAGTGGTTTCAGGTAATCGATGAACAGTTTGCCTTCGATATGATCATACTCGTGCAGGATCACACGGGCAGTGATGCCATTGAAGGTTTTGGTATGGGGCACAAAATTCTCATCCACATACTCCAGTTCCACTTCTTCAGCACGGTACACATCTTCACGGACCTTGGGAATGCTCAGGCAGCCTTCGTTATACGCCCATTCTTCTCCATTGAGTGATTTCACATGCGCATTGATGAACACCTGTTTCACACCCGGAGCATCCTTATGTTTCCTGTCGTCGTCATCGTCATCCATATTCTCGAAGATCTGAGCACTATCTATCACGAACAAACGAATATCACGGTTGATCTGCGGAGCGGCCAGTCCAACTCCATTGGAGGCGTACATCGTTTCCCACATATCTTCTATCAGCTTCGCCAGGCCCGGGTATTCAGGAGTGATATCCTTAGCTACTGTCCTGAGAATGGGTGCGCCATAGGCAACTATCGGAAGGATCATTGTTTTATTAATTACTTGATTACTTGATTATTAGTGAATTCTGCAAATTTACTCCAAAAATCAGTTCCGCCAAGCGCCCGGAGACTCCTTGCAAGGCTTATGCCCGGCCAGTAATTGCAACTGACTGACAATTAGAGGTTAACTGAACGTTATTGTTTGAAGGGGATGCCCTGATCATCCGAAGTGCTGCAGGTATTCCTGCAACATGATGGTAGCGGCGATCTCATCCACCAGGGCTTTGTTACGGCGTTCCTTTTTCTTCATGCCCATGTCCAGCATCGCCTGTTTGGCCATTTTAGAGGTGTAGCGTTCGTCCACCGTTTTCACGGGGATCAGCGGAAATTCCTTTTTTAACCGTTCGATGGCTTTACGCACCAGCGGAGTGGCGTGCGTATCGGTATCATCCCAGTTGGTGGGCCAGCCGATGAGGATCAGCTCCACCTGTTCTGTTTTGAAATATTCTTTGAGGTACTTGAAAAGCTGCGGTGTTTCAATGGTGGTGAGGCCTGTTGCCACGATCTGTAAAGGATCAGTAACGGCAAGGCCTGTACGCTTTCCCCCATAATCTATCGCCATTATTCTCGCCATGGTACTTAGTTGGATAAAGCTGCCTGAACATACATATCTGCAATCACAAACACGGCAAACACCACACTGGCAATGCCATTGGCGGTCATGAAGGCCAGGTTGACACGGCGGAGATCATTGGGTTTAACGATGGAATGCTGATAGACCAGCATGCCGGCAAACACAGCAACACCGATCCAGTAGAGCCAGTGGAAATGACCATATACCCCCGCAGCCACCACGCAGGCAGTGCTCACCAGGTGCAGCACCTCGGATACACGTAGTGCTTTGGCAGCACCCAGTGCAGCGGGAATGGAATATAATTTATTGGCTTTGTCGAAGGCTTCGTCTTGCAATGCATAGATGATATCGAAACCGCTCACCCAGCATATCACGGCCACGGAGAAGAAGATGGGCAGCAATGCAAATGCACCTGTTACCGCCAGGTAGGCGCCGATGGGTGCCAGCGATAATCCCAGTCCGAGGATCAGGTGGCAGAGCGGGGTGAAACGCTTGGTATAGCTGTATCCCAGCACCACAAAGAGGGCAATGGGAGAAAGGTAGAAACAAAGCGGGTTGATAAAGTAGGTGCAAAGAATGAACAGCAGGCTGCAGGAAATGGTGAACAGCAGCACACTGTCTGCTTTCAGGATACCTGCGGGGATCTCGCGTATGGCGGTGCGCGGGTTGAGCGCATCGAATTTTGCATCCAGCCAGCGGTTGAAGGCCATGGCCGCACTTCTTGCAAACACCATGCACAGCACCACCAGGATCAGGGTCTGCCACCATGGTTTGGTAGCCGCCTGCTGACCCGCATCAACGGCCATCAGTCCCAGCACCAGTCCGATCATCGCAAAAGGCATCGCAAAAATGGTATGCGAGAACTTTACCAGCGAGAGATATTTTTTTACGGTTGTCATTTTTTAAAATAAGTTTTTACGGTCCCTGACCAGTTCCCAGAGCACTATACCTGCGGCCACTGAAATATTGAGGCTGTGCTTCATGCCCAGCTGGGGGATCTCGATACTCCCTTCGCAGGCCTTCACCACGGTGGCGTCCACCCCTTCCACTTCGTTCCCGAACACCACGGCCAGCGGGCTCTCCCGGTTGTAACTGAACCGGTTAAGCGGCACACTGTTCTCCACCTGCTCGATAGCCCAGGTACTGTATCCTTCCTGCTTCAGCTTTTCCACCGCCTCCAGGGTGGTGGGAAAGTATTTCCAGGTAACGGTCTCGGTAGCGCCCAGCGCCGTTTTATGGATATCCCGGTGCGGAGGCTGCGGGGTATAGCCGCAAAGATACACCGCCCGCAAGAGAAATGCATCGCAGGTACGGAACACGCTGCCCACGTTATGCATGCTGCGGATATTGTCGAGCACCACCACTACCGGCACTTTTTCACTCTGTTTGAATTGGTCTACGGAGAGGCGGTTGAGCTCATCCATTTCCAGTTTTCGCATACGCAAAGATATTGGTTACCAGAAACAATCCACGTTTTCTCCACAGCCCCTGCACCGGATTTTTTAAGGGCCGTCAAAGCCTTTATATTTGCCGCTATGGCTAAAGCAGGTGCAGTATCTCCTATGATGCAACAGCATAAGGCAATCAAGCAGAAATATCCTGATGCTGTTCTACTCTTCCGTGTGGGCGATTTTTATGAAACATTCGGCGGCGATGCCATCATTGCCGCAGGGGTGCTGGGCATTACCCTCACCAAAAGGAATAACGGGGATGCAGGCTCCTCCGAGCTGGCGGGCTTTCCCCACCACTCGCTCGACACCTACCTGCACAAGCTGGTAAAAGCAGGGCACCGCGTGGCCATCTGCGACCAGCTGGAAGATCCCAAACTTGCCAAAGGCATCGTTAAACGCGGTGTTACAGAACTGGTCACTCCCGGTACCGCCACCAATGAAAAAATGCTGGAGCATAATTCCAACAATTTCCTGGCAGGTATCCATTATACAGAAGGTCAATCAGGCATCGCTTTCCTGGATATTTCCACCGGCGAGTTCTTTGTGGCCGAAGGTAACCAGGAGTATATCGATAAGCTTCTGCAGACACTCCGCCCCGCCGAAGTGATCTTCCAGCGCAGCTACCAGAAAACCTTTAAAGAGCAGTTCGGTACCCGCTTCTATACCTACACCATGGAGAGCTGGATCTTCGATGAAGCGTATGCCACCGAAAGCCTGCTCAAACATTTCCAGACACACTCGCTCAAAGGATTTGGAGTGGAAGGCATGCGCGAAGGCCTCATCGCCGCAGGTGCCGTACTGCATTATCTCAAAGACACTGAACACCCCAACCTGCAGCATATCACCGGCGTGCAACGCATCGACCGGGAAGATTATCTCTGGATGGACCGCTTCACCATCCGCAACCTGGAGCTCACCGGCGGTCCCGAACTGGGCAACAGCCTGCACAAGGTGCTCGACAATACCGTCAGCCCCATGGGTGCCCGCCTGCTCAAAAGATGGATCCTGCTGCCACTGAAAGATATCAACCGCATCAATGAACGCCTCAACCTGGTGGAATACTTCATCCGTGAAGTGGAGCTGCGCAATAAAGTGATCCACCATATCAAACAGACCGGCGATGTGGAAAGACTCGTGAGCAAGATCCCCACCAAAAAGATCGGTCCGCGCGAAGTGCTGCAACTCGCCAGGGGACTGCAACATATCGGAGAACTCAAAGAACTGACGAAAGACAGTCCGAACGAATACCTCCGCAAACTCAGCAATACCCTGGACGCCTGCGGCATTATCCGCGAACGCATCAATAATACCATCTGCGAAAATCCCCCGGCAGTTGCCGCCAAAGGTGGCGTTATCGGAACAGGCATTCATGAGGAACTGGATACGCTGCGCAATATTGCCAGCGGCGGAAAGGATTATCTGAATGCACTGGCGCAGAAAGAAGCCGATAAAACAGGCATCAGTTCACTCAAGATCGGATTCAACAATGTGTTCGGCTATTTCCTGGAAGTAACGCATACGCATAAGGACAAAGTTCCAACGGACTGGATCCGCAAGCAAACGCTCACCAACGCAGAAAGATATATCACACCCGAGCTGAAGGAGTATGAAGAGAAGATCGTGGGTGCAGAAGAAAAGATCCTG
Source organism: Pseudobacter sp. (assembly GCF_051955275.1). Lineage (NCBI taxonomy): Bacteria > Pseudomonadati > Bacteroidota > Chitinophagia > Chitinophagales > Chitinophagaceae > Pseudobacter > Pseudobacter sp. The sequence goes on from NZ_JBQCGW010000174.1 coordinate 16,257, forward strand.
AATATCGAAGCTGCGCTGTACGATGACCTGCTCAATGCATTGCAGCCCTTCCTCGCCCCGATGCAGCTGAACGGAAGTGTGCTGGCGGTGATCGACTGCCTCATCTGCTTTGCCGGCAATGCCCTGCAGTACAATTATAAGAAGCCGCAGCTGCATGAAGGATATACACTCAGCATGAAGGAAAGCCGCCACCCGGTGATCGAAAGGAACCTGGGCGTTGGTGAATCCTATATTGCCAATGACATCGAGCTGGACCCGGAGAACAAACAGATCATCATCCTTACCGGTCCGAACATGAGCGGTAAGAGCGCAATCCTCCGTCAGACCGCCCTCATTACTTTGATGGCCCATATGGGAAGTTTTGTACCGGCAGACAATGCGCAGATCCCACTAACGGATAAGATCTTCACCCGCGTTGGTGCATCGGACAATCTCAGCGGTGGTGAATCAACCTTCATGGTGGAGATGAATGAAACAGCCAGTATCATCAACAATATCACACAACGAAGTCTGATCTTATTGGATGAGATCGGAAGAGGAACTTCCACCTATGATGGTATCAGCATTGCCTGGAGCATTGCAGAATATTTACACCAGAGCGATTGCAGGCCGCGCACTTTATTTGCAACTCACTATCATGAGCTGAATGAGCTGGAGAACAAGATGCCCAGGATAAAGAATTATCATATCACCAATAAAGAAGTAGGCAACAAAGTGATCTTCCTCCGGAAACTCGCTCCCGGAGGCACTACGCATAGTTTTGGTATTCATGTGGCCAAAATGGCGGGCATGCCCCCTTCCCTGATCAAACGCGCCAATGAGATCCTGGAGCAGCTGGAAGAAAAGCATGTGGATGGCAACGGTCCTGCTGTGGCTAATACCAATGATAAGGTAAAAAATATCGCTACTGAAAAATTCCAGCTGTCAATCTTTGATGCACACAGTGAAACCTTTGATGATATCCGTCAACTGTTAAATGGCATAGACATCAACAGGCTTACACCCGTGGAAGCATTACTGAAACTGCAGGAGATCAAAAGCAAGATCAACTGAATACACTGATTTATCAAAGATCAATTACTATAATTTCGCATATGCGTGAGAGACATTTCAAAATAATGAAATGTCTCTTTTCTTTTATTGAGTTATCTCAATAAATGTATCACTTCGTAGATTCACTATACCAGGATTATCATTTCGTGCGTTAAATTCGTGCTTCCAACCGTACAAGCATCCAGGGCTTATTTTTAACTGCCATTATCTCTAAGCTAACCCTGTTGAAACAACTGCCACTTACCCGGCAGCGTATTAGCCACAATAACCTTACACTGCGTATCGCAGAAAATGCAAAGCTCTACACCAGCTCTGCAGCATAATAATATATGCACTTCTGATGCGCAACACCTGATCAGTTAAACCTTTAAAAATTATGTACACTGCGCTGATGCGTGTGCGTGAGTCACTGCCCCTGACTACCACAATGCATTGCACAGGATAGAAATGCCCTTTTGTTAACCCTTTTGTGCCCTTAAACGCCAAACCGATGAAAAGTAAACTACTACTGGTTTTAATCAGTGGAATGATGTTGTTTGCCCTAACACCAGCAACAGCTCAAACATGTTCAGCGCCAAACGATAACCAGAATACTTCGTATAGTGGTAACCGTTGGTACGCCTACTTCTACAGAAATGAAGATTTCACCAGTTATCACGGCCGGGCCACCTATGGCTCGGGAACTTATGGAAATTTCGATGAGGATTTTCAGGGTTCCAACGTCAACTATGACCCTGACTGGGACCTTATCTCTAACACATTCAACTGTAGTCTTCCCACAGAAACATTCAGTGTTCGACTGCGTCAGACCAGGAATTTCACCGCCGGCACGTATGATTTTACGGTTGGAGCCGACGATGGAGTTCGGTTATACGTAGACGGTAATCTGATCATCGACGAATGGCAAACGCAGGTTTACGCCACTTTCACCATGCCTTATTATATGAGTGCAGGCAATCACACGCTGGTGATTGAATACTATGAAAGCAACGGCGAAAACCGCTTGCGTTACAATTGTGCGCCAGCAGCCTGCGTTGCTACAGGAACTACAACCGCTACCGGTACAAATAATGTTTGGAGGGCTTACTTTTACGATGGTAAGAACTTTGAAACTTTTCGTGGAAGTTCAACGGCGGGAGTGGCAGCTTCCCCGTTGATCAACACGAACTTCGGAGGAGACCTGGTGACTATCAGTGGCATTACCTGCCCGATACTCTCTGAAACGTTCAGTGTGCGCTACAGGCTCAACAAAACCTTTGCAGCAGGCACCTATCTCTTCACCATCGGAGGAGACGATGGTCACAGGCTCAGCCTTGATGGCGGAGCCACCTGGCTTATCAGCAACTGGCATGATCAGGGCTTCGGCACGTCTGCAGTTGTAAGAACCTTTGCCGTTAATACTACCGTCAACATGGTGCTGGAATATTATGAGAATCACCAGGGTAACCAGGTGTTCTTTGACGTAGCCACCACTTTGCCGGTGTCACTGGTGAAGTTTGAAGGCAGGCTCACCAACAATGAATCCACCCTCAACTGGCAGGTCACCCCGGAAAGCACGGAAGATTATTTTGAAGTGGAGAGAAGTACTGATGGCAGACAGTACAATAAGATCGGCACCGTGTCATCCACCCAGGCAGTGGCAGCTGTAAACGGAAACAGGCAGTATAATTTCAGAGATCCGAATCCTGTGGCCGGTAATGGATTTTACAGGTTGAAGATCATCGATAAGTCTGGTCCTGCCAAATACTCAAGTATCATCAACATCAATACACAATCAACATCGAAAGCAAAAATTTACCCAACGATAATCGACCAAAACAAACTGCTCTTTATTCAGTCAGACAGAAGCGCCACTGATGCGGAAGTGAGCATCCGGAATATTTCCGGTCAGCCGGTGCTCATTAAGAAGCTGGGTACGATGACCCGTGGACAGATAGCAACCCTGCCGCTACAAGACGCTGCCTTATCGAAGGGAACGTATATGGTGCTTGTATTAGCAGGCGGTGCAGTAATGCACAGACAGCTGATCACAGTACCATAAAGACGCAGGACAACAGAACGGCAGCAGCAGGGCTCAATGCCCTCTGCTGTTTTTTCTATTTAAAAAAGAAAACTGCCGGACCTGAGCCCGGCAGTCCTGGTCACGTTGCGCAGTGACCTATTCAAACTTAACCACAGACATGTAAGAGGAAGAGTCCGCACATGTTCTGTCCTATCATTTCAATCACCACGCCAGTTATGACTTGCTTAACAGAATAAACTGTTAAAGGAATCTTCTATTTGTTGCGCAATTTCCCCAATGCCTGAAAACCAGGCTGTAGCTGACTGTACAATTGCGCATAGATGGTATAATACTGCTGCAATATTCCATGCGTTGCGGCATCGGGTTCATACACCGCTTCTTCCTGAAAAAATTTACGGGCGTCTGACAGTCTGGTGATCTCTCCCGTAGCCATAAAACCCAAGATGGCTGCTCCCATGGCAGAAGCATCTGCCGATCCCGTTACCACCAGCCGCTGCCCCAGCAGGTTGCATAACCATTGCACCCATTGCGGGGAACGGATGAAACCTCCACTCACAAAAATCTTTTCCGTCTTCCCCACCGTTTGCTGCACCGCCTGCATTATATCACAAACTGCATAGTTGATCCCCTCCACTACGGCACGCATGGCATGCTCCCGTGTATGCCTGTGGTCCATTCCAACCAATGCTCCCCGGGCCATGCCATCCCATACAGGAGCACGCTCTCCCCGCACATAAGGCAGGAACAATAAACCTTCCGAACCAGCCGGCACTGATGCCGCCTGCTGCATGAACCATTCCATCGCACCCTCCTCCCGGATATTGCGCTGCAGAAAATGTTCTGCATACCATTCCACCAATGCGCCTCCGTTATTGAGCGGCCCTCCACAAACAAAATGCGCTTCATCCAGGATGTAATTGAATACCCTGCTCCCGCTGTCTGTAGCCGGCATAGCCGTTACAGCACGCACAGCCCCCGATGTTCCAATGGTGATGCTGAGATCTCCCGGCTCCAGCGCATTACTGCCGAGGTTGGCCAGACAGCCATCACTGGCCCCCACCACAACCGGGGTCTTTGAAGGTATCCCGATCTTCTTTGCATATGCCGGTCTGATTTCAGCGATCATATATTTCGTTATAACAGGCTCGGATAACCGATCTTCACTGATACCTGCCAACTGAAGCGCCGGTGCATACCAGCCCCTCTTCCGGATATCGAACAAACCGGTAGCAGACGCAATACTGAGATCAGTGACATTCCTACCCGTAAGCCTGTATAGCACATACTCTTTAATACCCGTGAATTTTGCCCCCTGCTGGTGCAATACAGGATTGGTTTCGCGAAGCCAGATCAGTTTACATAGCGGACTCATGGGATGCACCGGCGTGCCTGTATGCCTGTAGAGATCAGTAGCCAATCCTTCTGCTTTCAACCTTTCCGCCTGAGCACTGCTGCGCAGATCAGCCCAGGTGATACAGTTGCTGAGTGGCTGGAAGTTTTCATCCAGCACTATCAGACTGTGCATGGCGCTGCTGAAAGCAATGCCCGACAATAATTGCAGATCGGTTTTCTGTGCAAGCTGCATCGCTACTTCCTCCAACACATCCAATACTGCCCTGAACACCTGTTCCGGATCAAGCTCATGCTTTCCGCTATCATCTGTAAGAGGCGTATATCCCCGCATAGCTGAAGCAAGCACAAAGCCATCGCTTTGCAGGGCGATGGCTTTGGTATGTGTGGTTCCGATATCTGCTCCGATAAAAAAACGCATGTGCATCAACGTTATTGATGATCAATATTCGTAAACGATATACCCCCAGCCTTCGATATTGAAATGATGCCCAAGTCTGAATGGCTCCTTCACGCCGAGGAAGAGATTCATTGGATCACCAGCCAGTGAAGGGTCTTTTATCGTGATGGTCTGCTCCTTTTCAGAGAGATTGAGGATCACCAGCACTTTCTTTCCATCCTTTTCTCTCACATATGCATAGAGTGCTTTATCATCGCCCACGGAAACCTTGTGGAAGCTGGCATCTGTACCCAGTGCCGCATTGCGTTTGCGCAGATCCAGCAGCGCCTTGTAAAACCTGGCCCGCGTGAACTGCTTCATGTTCATATTGTCTTTATCAAAGAAAGGAATGGCGCGCAGCACCGGCTCTTCCTGTCCGCTGTAAATGAGCGGCAATGCCCCTCTTGTTGTTTGAGTAAGCACGGCAAAAGCAGCGTGTTTGAGACCGGGGAAGGTCCCGAAATCACTCTGGTTCCAGGTGTTCTCATCATGATTGCTGGTAAAATAAAGGCGGATGGCGTCTTTGGGAAAACTGCTGTCCTGCCGCGCCAGCACAGAGTCCAGCGTCAGGGCATTCAGCCTTCCTGCCGCCACGCTCTTCATATGCTGAAACATATCCCAGGCATAGGTTGCATCAAAGCCTGCCTGGTGCAGGTCAGCTTTATCACCTTCGGCGAGCATGAAGAGATCGGACTTTTCATTTTTGAGGACGTTTATACATTGCTTCCAGAAATCCGTAGGTACTTCACTGGCCACATCGCAGCGGAAGCCGTCGATCTTCGTTTCGCGGAGCCAGAACTGCATGCTGGCGATCATACTATCGCGCAACTCCTTATTGTCATAATTGAGATCGCGGGTATCGCTCCAGTCGAACGCATAAATGGCTTTGCCACTGCTGTCTTTATTGTAGAAATCAGGATGCGATTTCAGCCAGGGATGATCGGCACCGGTATGATTGGCCACCCAGTCGATGATCACTTTGAACCCCATTGCATGGGCGGTGTCCACCAACTTTTTAAAATCCGCCATGGTGCCGAATTCCGGATTGATTTTATTGTAATCAGCCACGGCATAGTAACTGCCGAGGGAGCCTTTGCGGTCTGTTTTGCTGATAGGAGTTACAGGCATGAACCAGAGTACTTCCACGCCCATATTCTTCAGCCGGGGCAGGGATTTACTGAAAGCGGCAAATGTTCCCTCTTTGGTATACTGTCGAACATTGACTTCATAAATGTTGGACTGTTTGATCCAGGCCGGAGGAGGTTGAACAGGAAGGGAATCAGTGATAGCTGAAGAGGAATTATCAGTCTGTTTTTCTTTCTCAGGTGCGGAAGCACAAGCTGGCAGCAGGCAGCTGATCACTGCGGCTGCTGCCAGAAAGCGGTAAATAGTAGATGACATGTTAGCTCAATTTGAGCAACAAGTTATATCATCTCCTTCAATTTCTCCACAACTGTATCGATCTCTTCCTTTGTGTTCTGCTTGCTGAAAGAGAAACGCACAGTTACCTGGTTAGGATTGTTATTGATGGAACGGATCACGTGAGAGCCGGCATCCGCGCCGCTGGTGCAGGCGCTGCCGCCACTGGCGCAGATATTATTGATGTCCATATTGAAAAGGATCATCTCAGACTTCTCTGTTTTGGGGAAAGAAGCGCTCACCACAGTGTAAAGGCTGCGGCCCAGTGGATCTCCGTTGAAGGAAACGCCTTTGATATGCTTCTCCAGCTGTTCCATCATGTATAATTTCAGGCCCTTGATATGGGCGCTTTCTTTTTCGTAACCTTCAGTAGCCATTTCCAGCGCCTTCGCAAAACCCACCACACCATAGAGGTTTTCGGTACCTGCACGCATATTACGTTCCTGGCCACCGCCCTGAATGAAAGGCTTGATCTTCACGTTCTCGTTGATGTACAGGATCCCAACACCTTTGGGGCCATGGAATTTATGACCGGCGCCGGTGATGAAGTGTACAGGTGTATTGCGCAGGTCGAAAGGAAAGTGACCTACCGTCTGCACCGTATCGGAATGGAAAATGGCATTGTATTTTTTGCAGAGCTCGCCCACCGCATGAATATCCAGCATATTGCCGATCTCATTATTGGCATGCATCAGCGTAACCACGCTCTTTTCTTCACAGCCTGCCAGCAGTTGCTCCAGGTCTTCCATATCCACATGGCCGTTTGGCAGCAGCTTCACATAGCTGAGTGCAGCCTCTCCGCGATGGTAAAGGTTCTCTACAGTATGCAGGGTAGCGTGGTGCTCAACGGGGGAAGTGATGATATGTTTGCATCCAAGGTCTCTCACTGCCGCACAGATAGCGGTATTGGAGCTTTCCGTTCCACCGGAGGTGAAAAAGATCTCTGCAGGGTGAGCATTCAGGATCTTGGCAACAGATTTACGGGCATTTTCTATAGCCAGCCTGCTTTCCCTTCCATATGAATAAATAGAGGATGGATTACCAAATTTCTCGGTCAGGTAAGGCATCATTGCTTCCAGCACAGTGGCATCCAGGGGTGTGGTAGCCGCATTATCAAAATAGATACGTTGGGTCATGACTTGTTGTTTAAACAGCGCCTTTTGGCGATTCGAATTATTCCGCCGCAAATTTCCGGAAATATTTTCAAATGGCGCTGTTTCCGGGCAAGGAGGTGACGAACTGGAAAGAACCCGGTATAAACAAGTACATCCGATCTATCAACAGGCTATACTAACTCCCTGATATCCTGCATCAGGCGTAAAGCGATGTTATTTGCCGTGGTTTCGAAGTTACTTTCAGCATAGATCCGGATGATCGGTTCCGTATTGGAAGTACGCAGATGCACCCAGTCGGAGTCGAATTCGATCTTCAGCCCGTCTTCCGTATTCATAGGCTGATTCTTATACTTCTTCTGGATGTTCTCAAAAATGGCCTTTACATCGATGCCATTGGTGAGCTCGATCTTATTCTTGGAAATAAAATAATCGGGATATTTAGCGCGGAACGATTTGATGCCATTCTTATGTGCAGCCAGTGAGCTCAGGAAGAGACCGATACCGATCAGCGCATCCCTGCCATAATGCAGGTCTGGAACAATGATACCACCATTACCTTCACCACCGATCACCGCATTCTTTTCCTTCATCTTGTTCACTACATTCACCTCACCCACCGCAGAAGGGAAATATTCTCCTCCTCTTTTGATGGTCATTTCCTTGAGCGCTTTGGTACTGCTCATATTGCTCACGGTGTTACCCGGCTTCCTGCTCAATACATAATCGGATACAGCCACCAGGGTATATTCCTCCCCGAACATGCTGCCATCCTCATTCACAAAACAAAGCCTGTCCACATCCGGATCCACCGCAATGCCCATGTCCGCGCGATGATGACGTACGGCATTGGCCAGTTCAGTCAGGTTTTCAGGAAGCGGCTCAGGATTGTGCGCAAACCTGCCGGTCACTTCTCCGTTCAGCACAATTACTTCAGCAACACCGAGCGCCTTCAGCAGATCAGGCACCACCAGTGCACCGGTAGAGTTGATCACATCCACCACTACCTTGTACCCTTTTTCACGAATGGCGGCTACATCCACCAGCGGATAAGCGAGGATGGTTTCGATATGTTTCTGAAGTGTGGTCTCGTTAACTGAATACTGTCCCAGTTTCTCAACGGTGGCAAACTTAAAGTCCTCTTTGGCAGCAGACTCCAGTATAGTAGCCCCATCTTCGCCGCTGATGAACTCGCCCTTGTTATTGAGCAGTTTCAACGCGTTCCATTCCCTTGGGTTATGGCTGGCAGTGATGATAATGCCTCCGCCTGCATTCTCCCAGACAACGGCCAGTTCCACGGTTGGCGTGGTTGACAGTCCTGTATCCACCACATCGATTCCCATTCCGATCAGTGTGTTCACTACCAGTTGCTGCACCATGGCGCCGCTGATACGGCCATCACGGCCGATCACGATCTTTGCAGGAATATTTTCATTGCTGAGGATCCAGCTGCCATAGGCTGCTGTGAATTTCACTATGTCCAGGGGAGTCAGATTATCGCCGGGGTTACCACCAATTGTGCCGCGAATGCCTGATATACTTTTTATCAATGCCACCGTATTCTAAGTTTAACGGCTACAAAAATAAGGCTTTAGGAGCTTGTTAGAATAACCACTTCCGGGTATTTTACCCACAATACCTGTTTCCGGATTGGCCCCGCTTCCCTATTTTTGCGGCCATTATGCTGAGCATCACCCCTGTAAAACCAAACTGGTTCAAGGATTGGTTCAATTCTCCGTACTACCACCATTTGTATTTTCAACGCGATCATACAGAGGCGGCCCATTTTATCAATCGTTTGCTCGATTTTCTGCAGCCCCACGCTAACTCACGTATGTTAGACGCAGGCTGCGGACGCGGTCGCCATGCCATGCAACTGGCCTCCAGAGGCTACGACGTAACCGGTATCGACCTGGCTGCCGACAGCATCGATGTAGCGCGTACACATGAAACCGGCAATCTCCATTTTTTCCGTCACGATATGCGCCTGCCCTTCCGCGCCGGCCACTTCGATTACGTCTTCAACTTCTTCACCAGCTTCGGCTACTTTGAAACCGAAGGTGAGCATGATGATGCCATCCGCAGCTTCGCAGACTCGCTCCGCCCTGATGGCCTGCTGGTAATGGACTTCCTCAATGTGCAGCATGCCGCCAGCAACCTCGTGCATCAGCAGGAGATCTCACGCGGAGATGTGAACTACTTCATCACGCGCTGGTATGATCAATCCCATTTCTACAAAAAGATCGAAGTGCACGACAGCAAGCACCCTGATAAACCGTTGATCTTTGCCGAGAAAGTGGCCACCTTCAGGCTGGAAGACTTCAATGAAATGTTTGCAGATCATAATCTTCAGATACAACAGGTGTTTGGAGATTATAACTTCAACGAGTATGATGCGGTTTCATCTCCTCGATTGATCATGATTGCAAAAAAGATCAGCTGATGTATTCTATGCTGTAGTCGCAAAGGGATATGAACGACGGTTGTAAAACATACCCACACCTTTGGTTTTTTCAATGGAGCTTTTGTAGGTATGTTAAAGCTGTGGTGCAATGCCGGGCCTGGGGATCGTATGTTTTGAAGACCGTCGTTCATATCCCTTTGCTCCATGTCTCCGGACGTGCAAGAACTTATGCAAGATGAGTAGCGGCAACCTGTACATCGTTAATTGCAATTACTAATGCATGATGAATCATAAATGCAGCAACAGGTGAACCATGAAGTGCACAACTCCTGCGTAATGAAGCACAACATCTACCACTCAGCATTCTCATTGCCGTAACGCTGCATCAACATCTTGCATAGAGTAAAAAGCATCCCTGTTTTTGAATCCGCAGAAATCATTTGTGAAGATGGAATTACAATTGCTTCACATGCAGAGTGCCTATGCCTGCGAGGCATATGCAATAAGACAACAACTTATTTCTCCTTCACAAAGATCAGCTTCGGCGCTTCGCCCACATCCATTTTCACTTTGCCGTTTTGTACAGCAAGCGGAGTGATCACACCTTCAGCCAACTGGTCTTTGAAGGATAACATGGTGGCGGATTGTCCACCGGTCTGCAATTCGTAATTGGAAATTTTCTTGCCGCTGCGCGTAGGGCAATAGATGAAGTAAGCCGCAGAGTCAGGAGAGATCTTGTTGCGGTATTTGTAGATCCAGACATCGCCTTTTTCCTGGATGATCTTCTCAGGAACGTAGTTGCCGAGATGATGCACGAGCGAGTTGATGTAGAACCAGGCGGGATACGGAATGAATTCGAAATTGCCCTTCTGGCGAAGGAGACCGCTGGTAACGAAGAGTCCGTCTTCAAAGTTTTCATCTACATCGTCTTTGATCCAGTAGATGATATAGCGGTCGAAGCCGGAAAAGGCAATGAGATTGATGGCGCGGAGCAGCATGAGGCCCTGGCTCTCCGACTGGCTGTAGCCAGGCACAAGCGGTGCCGAAACCTTGCTCTTCCGGTTCTTGTCGTAGCCGTACTCACCGAGCATGCATTCCACATTGGGTTGCAGGCGATAGGTTTCGTTGCGCGCCTTCACCATTTTCTGGCGGAGCGAATCTTCTTCGGGCGTGATGCCAGCAGTGGCGCTGGTGAAAATATCGGTGGGGTGATCACCCTTTCCATTGCTGGAATAGTAGTGATACTGGATGCCGCCATTCCAGAGGAACTGTTTGTCTTTGCGCAATGTTTTGCAAAGGAACTGCAGTACGCGCAGGCGGTCCACGTCAAAGGAAGTGAAACCGGCAAGCATGAGGTTACTGTTGACATCAGCGTTCTTGATGCCGAATGTTTTTCCCATGCGGCCTTCATGACCGTCGTAATCCGCCGTGCTCTGCGCAAAATAGGAAACAGGATTACAGTATTTGTTGCCGCCCCAGGCAGCATCTGTTTCGTTTCCATTTTCGTAGATGGTCATGGTGTTGCGACCAGAGAATTTATGCGGATCAACGGATTGAATGAGGGCAGTATCCACTTTGGTGGTGCCGTAACAGGCAGCCATGGTCCACATCATATTGGCATGACGCGCATAACTCATGGGATCCTCAGGGTTCATGCCTATTTTGGTGACAGGCCTGTCTTCATTCCAGAGCCCTTTGTTCTCCATCCATTTCGGTACGCCGAGATAAGAGTACCAGATCTTGTTGCCAACATCACGCGTGATGCTGTCGGAATACATCACGTAATCGCCGGAACCGTTGTTCCACCAGCCGTTGGGCGTGATGTAATATTTTACGTTGGGCCAGTTGTCAACCGAATCCACATCTATGCGGCTGATGCTGGTGTACATGCGTGAATAATAAAAAGGTTTCATCCAGCGGATATCTGTGCCCTGGTAACAGTTCACACCGAGAAACTCTTTCATCATTTTCGGTTCCAGTCGCGGACCGGTATATTCTGCGGGAGGTAGCGGTTCCAGTTCTTCTAACGGGCATCCATATACGGCGGCTTCTGTGACTTCGGCATCAGGACTGAAAAAGCGGAACATGATATAACGGCTGGTATCGCTGATATTGAAGCTGCGCCAGCCCCAGAAACCGGAATTGCCTTTGGTGGTGAAAGCCGCTTTGAGCTTCCAGTTGGTCATAGTGCCGGTGTAGATCCACACACTGTCGGTCTGCATGGATTTATCATAGAGATAGATCTCTGAGATCTTGTGCATGGCTCTAAGGTCCACTACCAGGCGGCTGCCGCCGTCTTTGAAGTAGAGGTTGATGCCTTTGCGGGGATGAGGAGATGTTCTGGGATGCTCGGTACCGAACCTGTCTTTGGGATCGGACAGATCCGCTTCATCAAAAAGATTAAAAGGGCTTACACGGGAGGTATGCGCGTAACCGGAAAGATCGTAGATATCATCTTTTGTGATGGTGCGGATCCGCTGCGGAGTAGTGCAGGGCTTCGGCTTATTGTCTGCCAGCAGTTTGCCGGCAGGCTTGTCAGGGCCATTGCAGCCCGCCATCAGTAACAATAAGATCAAGCCGGTTATACCTGTTCTCATATAAAGGTTTTGTTTAGGGGGTGCCCGCCACCTTCTTCTTGTTATTCAGCAGCAGATATTTTGCTGATTCATAAATGGCCTGGCTGAGCAATCGCATCTGTTCTTTCTGTGCAACAGTGGCGGAATCATTTCCGGGAGCCTGATTATTCACCACCGATACAAATTCCTCTTTTTTCGTTTTCAGTTGAGAGCGGTAAAAATAATCTCCTTTCACTATTCCGGCCATACTGTTATCCGGGTCAAAGATAAACGCGAAATGATGAGAAGTGGTATCAAGCAGGTCTTTTCCCAGCGAACTGTTCACATAATTGATATTGCTCAGTCCTGCTATGGTGGGCAGCACATCCATCTGGGAACAGATATGGGAGATGCGGCGCGGCTGCAGGAGTTTGGGGGCATAGAACAGGAGCGGAACATGCTCTGAGGTAAGGCGTTGTTCCGTCCAGGCATCGGGGAACATGGTACCGGCATTGCCGGGAATGCCATGATCTCCTACAAACACAAAGATGGTATTATCGTAATACTTCTCTTTGGAAGCGGCTTCCATGAATTTCTGAAAACAGTAATCGGTATAGCGGAAGGCGTTCACTTCGGGCAGGGACTCGAAACCGTATTTGCGAAGCGAGTCCTGCGGCACATCGATTTTTTTGAATTCCTGCTGGTCTTCCTCGGGGATCGTGTAAGGACGATGGTTATCGGCTGTCTGGATCACGGCAAAGAAAGGCTTGTGCTGTTTCGCAAGCAACTTGTTGGATTCCAGAAAAAGGTTCTTATCGCTGATGCCCCATACATCGATCTTGGGCGCATCCCAATCGTCCTGCTCGATGAGGTTCAGCTTACTTATATTATTCGTGAGCAGGCCGCGCATATTGGCCCAGCTGGTGCTCCCACCGATGAGGTAGAATTTTTCATAATCGGAGAAATCATTGATGATGATATGCTGGTCCACGGCTGCGGGGTTGCGACTGGCCGTTTTGGGCATTTCAACGTCGGGCATACCGGTGAGGGTGGCCCATACGCCGCGCGCTGTGCCGTAAGTAGGTGTAAAGCAGCGGTCGAAGAAGATGCCGTTTTTGGTCATATTGTCAAAGAAAGGCGTGGTGCCGAGCGGGTTCCCCCACATGGAGCTCTTGTAACCGCTGAAAGATTCGCAGATCACCAGTACAATATTTGGCTTTGAAGTGATGGAACCCGGGCGGGGTGCGATCATCCGCTCAAAGTTAAGGGCGGCGGTATTGGGATCGAGATTGTAATACTGTTTAATAACTGGGAAGAGCTCTTCCACTTTCTTTTTATCGAATTTATTCCCCCGGAACTTCAGGGTATTGAAGAAAGATTCGAATGGATTGAGGGAAAGATTGGCTTTGTAATCGCTGCCCAGTGCAAAAGCATCGCTCCAGCGGAGGGGATACTGACTGAACTTACCGAAGAGGAAAAAGCCGAAGATGAGGAAACAAACAACAAATGCACTGATGCGGGAGCGCTTGCTAACCGGCTGTTCGCTGGCCTGGATCCTGCGCCAGGAACGGCGGATCAGCCATACGATGAACCAGGTAACGATCACCAGGCCCAGTAACAGCCTGATCACGGGATAGCTCTGCCATACCATACTGGTGCTGATGCCGGCATCTTCCAGGTAATTCAGTACGCTGGCATTGAGGCGTTGCACCAGGTAGGCGTAATGCGCATAGTCCACAACAAAAAAGAATAATATGAGCAGGGTGAAAATGGAGAACAGTACATTCCACCATTTCTTCCCGAAACTGCTTTTGAAAGGATGTAGCCAGGGCGTGCTGCCCAGGATCAGCAGGATCAGCAACAGCAGGGAAATGATTCGGAGATCAAAACGGGCGCCCAGAAAGAAAGCATCCGTCAACTGCCCGAAACTATAGCCCTGTTTATTGAAAAAAAGATACAAACCCAGCCGCATCACGGTGAAAAGGAGGAAAAAGATAACGCCAATCGACAAAATCCAGCGGACCAGGGCGGGTAATCTTCTGATAAATTGTTTCATAGAAAGAAAATAGGCGCTAAAATTATAGTATTTATTTTTGTAGCTATGATTTTCAATCCCGGCAACCTTACATTAACATTCTGGAATCTGATCAAACCTGCAGACACCTGGCTGATCACCCATATCAACCAGAACTGGGGCAATGATTTCCTGGATACGGTGCTACCCTATATGCGCGAGTCCTACACCTGGGTGCCCCTCTATCTTTTCCTCCTGCTGTTTGTGACCATGAATTTCAAGCTGAAAGGCTGGTGGTGGTTTACAGGAGCCATTGTTACCGCCGCCCTGGCCGACGTGCTGAGCAGCCAGATCATCAAGCAGCTGGTGATGAGGACGCGTCCCTGCCAGGACCTGGAAGTATCCCAGCAATTAAGATTTTTCATCAACTATTGCCCCCGGAGCTCCAGTTTCACCTCCTCTCATGCCGTCAGCCACTTTGCCCAGGCTATGTTCTTTTTCTTAACATTGCGCCCTGTCATTGGAAAAATCGCCTGGATTTTCTTCTTTTGGGCGGCAATCATCGGGTATACCCAAATATATGTAGGCGTTCATTATCCTTTTGACGTATTTTGTGGGGCATTATTAGGATGCGGAATCGGTATTTTGACAGGCAAAATGTTCAACAAACAGATCGGTACGCTTAGTTTAGACAAATAAAGCCAGCAATGGGAGAAATATTTATAATACTGGGATTGATTTTACTGAACGGATTATTTTCAATGGCAGAGATCGCCCTGGTATCGGCACGGAAGGCAAGGCTGGAAGCACAGGCCAACAGGGGCGACAAAAGAGCGAAAGAAGCACTGGAGCTGGCTAATCATCCCGATACATTCCTGAGCACTGTACAGATAGGCATTACGCTGATCGGTATCCTTACCGGTATCTTCTCCGGAGAAAAACTCAAATCCGGACTGGTTGAATTCCTCCAGCAATACGAGCTCACCAAAGTATATGCAAGCGGCCTCGCAACCACCATCATTGTGGTTTGCGTTACTTATTTTTCACTGGTCCTGGGTGAACTGCTGCCCAAACGCCTCGGTCTCTCAAGACCCGAAACCATTGCCAAAACAGTGGCCGGCCCCATGCGCGTGATCAGCATCGCCACCTATCCCTTCATCTGGCTCCTCACCAAAAGCACTTATGTACTGGTGAAACTGCTCGGCATCAAAGCCAAGGACACACAGGTTACGGAAGAAGAGATCAAGGCCATCATCTCCGAAGGAACCGAACAGGGTACAATCGAAGAAGCCGAACAGGAGATCATCGAACGCGTATTCCACCTGGGCGACCGCAATATCACCAGCATCATGACCCACCGCAGTGATATCATCTGGTTCGATGCCAATGATAACGAGGTGAGCATCCGCGAAAAGATCCTGCGCGAACCACACTCCGTATACCCCATCTGCCAGGGCAGCCTGGATAACCTCAAAGGAGTGGTATCACTGAAAGACCTGTATGTGACCAACGATATGACCGTTTTCTCCACCATCATGAAACCGGCCCTCTTCGTCCCTGAAAATATCACCGCTTATATCGTTCTTGAAAAATTCAAGAAACAAAAGATACATGCCTGCTTCATCGTGGATGAATACGGCACCCTCCAGGGAATGATCACCCTCAATGATATCCTGGAAGCCATCGTGGGAGACCTGCCACAGATGGACATTGAAGATTATGAGATCAGGGAACGCGAAGACGGATCTTACCTGGTAGACGGACAGATCCCTTTCTACGACTTCCTCACGCATTTTGAGAAAACAGAATGGATGAACGAAGGCGAACAGGAATTTGATACCCTGGCTGGTTTTATCCTTCACAAAATGGAACGCATACCGCAGACCGGTGATAAAATGGACTGGCAGGGATTCACGTTTGAGATCATCGATATGGATGCACAGCGCATTGATAAAGTGCTGGTGGAAATCTCAGATGAGATCAAGGAGAATATGGAAGATGAAGATTAATTACGCTGGTCCCGGTAGCTCGCTCGCGTCGCGCGAGTTACTGCTATTCCGTCGCCTCCCGGCGGCACGGTGTTCGCCAGAGGCGAGCAAATAAAGGTCACTCGCGGGGACGCGAGCGACTGGCACACTCCGATGAATTTTAAAACTCAAATAAGGCGTTCACTTCGGGGTTGCTGACCTTATAACTTTTTCGCTTACCCCCTACCGTTACATGCATCATATTGATCTGGCTGTCGTAGGTTTCGTAGAGGATATTGTTCTTTACTGAAATTTTCTTTGGAGCTAAAGGCTGGTTCACTGCCTGGAAATAACTCCAGATCACATCCCTTTCCAGCTCAAAGCCGATGAACTCCAGCTTCAGTGCTTTGCCATCGGCCATGACATGAATATGTTTCTGAATATATTCGTTCACCAGTTTATTGGCTTCCTCCTGATTGGCAGGCTTGATCAGGTCCACTTTCTTTTTCAGCACCTCAGCAATCCCTTTTTCAAAATCATCCGTGAAAATTTTACAGCTCACCTCCATGGTTTTATCCGTAACATTGTGGTTGATCTCCGTAACGCTCACGTACAGGGGATGCAGGCCGGGCGCCGGTGCTTCAGCAGGAACAGCGGGAGCAGCAAAAATAGCAGACATCACCCAGAGCCATTTGTACAGTAGTATTGCCATTGAACCTTCCGATTTTTTCGTTACAAATCTCTTGATTATTTTGTAGCCTTCCGAACAGTATGCAGGATTTTACAATATATTTTCAATTGGGCGTGGGACATATACTGTCCCTCGATGCGATGGACCATATTCTCTTCGTGACCGCCCTCTGTTTACGCTACCAGTGGGCCGACTGGAAAAAAGTGGTGATCCTGGTCACCGCCTTCACCATCGGGCACTCCGTTACCCTGGCCATGAGCGCCCTGGGATGGCTCAACTTCGACCGTAGCTGGATCGAATTCCTCATCCCCCTTACCATTGCCGCCACCTGCGTGAACAATATCTTTCAGAAACCCAGGCAGGAGGCCGCAAAACTTCCGCTGATCTATTTCTTCGCGCTTTTCTTCGGCCTGATACACGGACTGGCATTTGCCGGCGAGTTCATGGCCCTGGAAGGGAAAGAAGGACTGGTAGGACATCTCCTGGCATTCAACATTGGTATTGAAGTGGCACAGTTGGTAGTGGTACTCGGAATTCTACTGTTGAGCTGGCTGATCGTGCAACTCGTAAAACTGCCGGGCATCTGGTGGTTACGTAGCGCTTCTTTCATTATTTTAGTGTTCTCATTGCTCTGGGCTTACCAGCGTATTCCAAATAAACAAACATCGCATGATGAAACAGTTGTCATTTCCGGCGGCTCTGCTGTTGTTGCTCTGTAGCGGCAATATCAAAGCGCAGAATATCCAGAACAACCCGGGCTCCAACCATAGTAACAGGTTCGAGCAACTGGGCACCATACTGCCTACACCCAATGAATACCGTACCGCCAGCGGCGCTCCAGGTCCAAAATACTGGCAGCAACGCGCTGATTACGATATCAAATGTGAGCTGGACGAAGCAAACCAGAAACTCACCGGCAGCGAGACCGTTACCTATTTCAACAACTCGCCCAACACACTGACCTACCTGTGGCTGCAGCTGGATGAAAACCAGCACAGCACCGTGAACAATGCCAATTACCAGAACAGCAATACTGTTCCTTCCCAGCTGGATGTGAAAGCCCTGGATAAACTGGACGAACAGAAAAAAGACAATGGATATGGTTTCCAGATCCGCCTGCTCACGGATATCACCGGCAAACCGCTGAAATATACCATCAACAAGACCATGATGCGCGTTGAACTGCCCGCTCCTCTCAAGGCCGGTCAGCAATTCGTATTCAAACTCAACTGGGATTACAAGATCGCAGACCGTATGAGCTACGGCGGTCGCGGTGGATACGAGTTCTTCCCCGAAGAAGGCAACCACCTTTTCACCATGGCGCAATGGTACCCGCGCCTCTGCGTGTACAGCGATTTCCAGGGATGGCAGAACCACCAGTTCACCGGCCGCGGTGAATTTGCCCTCACCTTCGGCAACTTCAAAGTACAGATGACCGTTCCCGCTGACCACGTTGTAGGCTCAACCGGCGAATGTCTCAACTATACCGCCAACCTCACCGCCACTCAGAAAGCACGCTGGGCAAAGGCGCAGACTTCCAAAGAACCAGTGGAGATAGTAACCCTGGCTGAAGCCAAAGCCGCCGAAGGCGTTAAGAGCAAAGCAAAGAAAACCTGGATCTTCAAAGCGGACAATGTGCGCGATTTCGCCTGGACCTCCAGCCGCAAATATGTATGGGACGCCATGCCAGCCTTCATCGAAGGCCGCAAGGTGATGTGCATGAGCTTCTACCCCAAAGAGTCCTACAATCTTTATTCAAGGTACTCCACCAAGGCAGTAGCTCATACCATCAAGAGCTATTCCCAGTTCACTATTCCTTACCCCTACCCTGTTGCACAGAGTGTGGAAGCCTCTAACGGCATGGAATACCCGATGATCTGTTTCAACTACGGCCGCACGGAAAAAGACGGCAGCTATTCAGAAGCCACCAAATACGGTATGCTGGGCGTGATCATCCATGAAGTGGGACATAATTTCTTCCCCATGATCATCAACAGCGACGAAAGGCAATGGAGCTGGATGGACGAAGGCCTCAACTCCTTTGTTGAATACCTCACCGAAGAGCTCTGGGACAGCAAGTTCCCGGTACGCGGCAAGGGGCCGGCCTGGGCCATCGTAGACTACATGAAACTCCCAAAAGATCAGCTGGAGCCCATCATGAGCAATTCAGAGAATATCGTCCGCTTCGGTCCTAACGCTTATACCAAACCGGCAACCGGCCTGAACATGCTCCGCGAAACCATCATGGGCCGCGAGCTGTTCGACTATGCCTTCAAAGAATATGCACGCCGCTGGGCCTTCAAACATCCCGAGCCTGCCGATCTCTTCCGCACGATGGAAGATGCTTCCGGTGAGGACCTCGACTGGTTCTGGAGAGGCTGGTTCTATACCACCGATCCTGTTGATCTGAGCCTCGACAGTGTGAAATATTTCAGGACCGATGCCAATGCACCCATCCAGGGCCTGAACGACGCTACAGAGAACAGGAAACTGGCCCCACCCATGGGATCCGGCAATCCTGATATCTCCAAGGAGCGAAACCTGGCTGATAAGAAGATCAGCTTCCCGGTTGATAAGGACACTGCCCTGCAGG
Organism: Pseudobacter sp.; assembly: GCF_051955275.1. NCBI lineage: Bacteria > Pseudomonadati > Bacteroidota > Chitinophagia > Chitinophagales > Chitinophagaceae > Pseudobacter > Pseudobacter sp. The sequence continues at coordinate 35,877 of NZ_JBQCGW010000174.1, forward strand.
ATTTCTACTACCGTTATGCGCGTGGTGCAGAGCCATATGACAGTACCACCTACAAAGTGAACCTGCCTTCAACCATCATTGCAGCCGATGATGCCAGCCACCAACGCGCTGCAGGCAAACATTTCTATGAAGTGCATGTGAGCAACAAAGGGGGACTGGTAATGCCAGTGATCATCGAATGGACCTACAAAGACGGCACAAAAGAGATCGACCGCATTCCTGCACAGGTGTGGAGGTTAGATGAAAAGAATATCGTGAAAGCATTCATGAAAGACAGGGAAGTGGCTTCGGTAAAACTGGATCCTTACAAGGAAACAGCCGATATCGATGAAACCAATAATAGCTGGAATACAGTGCCTGCTCCATCAAGGATCGCATTGTACAAAGCGAAGCAACAGGCAACATTGAGAGCGGCGGCACCTGGCATCAACCCGATGCAGAAAGCAGAAGAAAAGAAGAAAGGATTCTAAGAAGGAATTTTCAGCAATAAAAAACCGGGGCCGCACAATTGTGTCGGCCCCGGTTCATTTAGGTGTGCCCAGTCGCTCGCGTCCCCGCGAGTGACTTCTATTTGCTCGCCTCTGGCGAGTACACTCCTGTAAATGCATTATGCTTTTGAGCTCAGACTAAGCGCAGGACTTTAAGCAAAGTCCCACCAGAGCAACAACGAAGGGAATCCAGAAGAAGATGAAAGAATTTCTCATATAGACTCGTTTTAACGGTTAACAGAACACAAAGGTACTCATGCGTTTTCCTGATCCAACTACCACTAAGCGGTATTTAATTATTTTTTATCATTTGGCGCCGAAGGCTTGTCAGTCTTCTTTTTGCGGCCATTATCCTTCAGCGATTTATCGATCAGCCATTCGATCTGGCCGTTCACACTACGAAACTCGTCCGCAGCCCACTTCTCGAGGGCCTTATACACATCTTCGTCTATCCGTAATACGAAACTTTTTTTACTGCTCACGGGCTGAATTATTTATTCTTTTGTACGATGGGTACGCCTGCTTTTTCAAGTGCATACAGGAATGCATCCAAACGCTGGGTGCCAAGCCAGACCCTGGTTCCGGTAATCTCCATTTCCACTCCGTATGGCCCGGCCACCTTGTGTGTATAACCATAACCCAGTTGGTATTTGCTGCCCAATCCTTTGTATCTTTCTTCTTTCACCCGGATCTTGTGGAGCGCATTCCATCTTATCTCCTTATAGGCCTTCCGGAAAGGCGCCCATCTGTAGTAAATCCCTTCGTCCGTTATCACTGTATCCAGCCTCAGCATGTAAAAGACCAGCAGGTTACCCAATGGAACCAGCAGGGAAAGCACAAACATCAGGCGCTCATGTTTCGGGTTCCGTCTTTCACCGGCGTTAAGACCTACAAAAATACCGGCTAAAATCAATACAAAAACGCCGATGATGATCAACCAGAACCACCATTGCCTGAACTGTTGTTCTTCTTTGAAAAGGATCTTACCGGCAGGTTTCTCTACTCGCATAAGCAACATTTTATTGGTACAATGTACCTGTGTTCAGGATGGGTTGCGCGCCTTTCTCGCCGCAGAGCACCACCATCAGGTTGCTCACCATGGCGGCCTTACGCTCTTCATCGAGCTGCACGATGGCTTTTTTCGAAAGCTGCTCCAGCGCCAGTTCCACCATGCCAACCGCACCTTCCACGATCTTGTAACGCGCAGCAACGATGGCCGTGGCCTGTTGCCTTTGCAGCATGGCTCCTGCAATTTCAGGAGCATAAGCCAGGTGGCTGATACGCGCTTCACGGATGATAATTCCGGCGGGAGACAACCGGTCATTCAGCTCTTTTTCCAGCATATCGTTCACCTTATCGCCGCCATCACGGAGCGTGATGCTGGCATTCTCGTCTTCAAACTGATCATAAGGATACGTGGTGGCCAGGTGCCTGATGGCGGCTTCACTCTGCACTTTCACGTAATGATCATAATCCTCCACCTCAAAAGCCGCTTTGTAAGTATCCTGCACCTGCCATACGATCACGGCAGCGATCTCGATAGGATTACCCAGTTTATCGTTCACTTTCAGCTTGGAGCTTTCCAGGTTTTCAGAACGAAGGGAAATTTTCTGCGTGGAGTACAATGGGTTCACCCAGAGCAGACCATTCTCTTTTACAGTACCGATGTATTTACCAAAAAATACGCAGATTCGGCTGTGATTGGGATTCACCACCATAATGCCTTTGAAGATGAAAATGCTGGCAACGAAGAGAACAACCGCCAGCACAACGGCAGATGAGCCTGAATTACCGGCAGCCGCAATAAGCAGCAGCACGGCCCCAACAAAAGCAAGGATTCCAATAACAAGAGCCAGATAACCGGAAACGGGTTTAAAGATCTTTTCCATATTATGAGTGTTAGATTTAGTATGATATCATTTCGATATCAAATATACATCAGGCAGTTCAAATTTCAAACCCCTATCTTTATCAGCGGAAAACTGACTAATATGAAAGGTTTACTAACCCTGTTGACGGGCTTCCTGCTGGCCCTATCCTCCTATGCAGGCACTGTTGACACCATTGCGGTGTACAGTCATTCAATGAGAAAAGAGATTAAGACCGTAGTGATCCGCCCGGACCGCTACAAAAAACTGGCCCCCCTTCCCGTGGTGTACCTGCTTCATGGATGGAGCGGCAGCTACCGGGCATGGCTGAAAGACGCGCCACAGTTGACCAGTAAAGCGGATGAGCTGCAAATGATCATCGTTTGCCCGGATGCGGGATTCAACAGCTGGTACTTCGACAGTCCCATCGATTCCACTGTGCGTTATGAAACCTTCGTGATCAAAGAACTGGTGCCGTATATCGACCAGCATTACAAGACCAAAGCCACCAGGCAGTTCCGCGCCATTGCCGGACTGAGCATGGGGGGCCATGGCGCAATGTATCTTTCGATCCGCCACCAGGCCCTCTTCGCCAATGCAGGCAGCATGGCAGGTGGTGTTGACATCCGCCCTTTTCCAAAGAACTGGGACCTGAGCAAAAAACTCGGTGATTCTGCCACCCATCCGGAGAACTGGGAAAAATATACCGTGACCAATGTGGCCGATTCTTTACAGCCAGGACAACTCAACCTGATCATCGATTGCGGTGTGGATGATTTTTTCCTGAATGTGAACCGCGAGTTCCATAAAAAATTACTGCTGAAGAAAGTGGACCATGATTATATCGAAAGGCCCGGTGGACACAACGGTAAGTACTGGGGCAGTGCAGTGGATTTTCAATTGCTGTTCTTCAAAAAAGCTTTTGATAAGGCTAAGTAAGTCCCGTTTCATTCGGAAGCGCCCAGTCGCTCGCGTCCCCGCGAGTTACTTCTATTTGCTCGCCTCTGGCGAGTTCAACGTTCGCCGGAGGCAAACAAATATTACTCACTCGCCAGAGGCGAGCGAGTGCTCCCCGATGAAATGTAACAATAAAAATCCCGGCGTTTCATTACTGATCCGCCGGGATTTTCGTTTATAGATACTCGTTGATGATCACTGACTGGTACTGCCGTCTTTCACCTTTATCTTTTTCTTCCCTGCATTCTTCTTTTCAAAGTCCAGGATAGCCTGTGGTTTGGGAGCAGGCTTCTTTTCAGTTGCAGTTTTATTGGTCACAGGCTCGCCTTCCAGCTTGCCCATTGTATAGGTCTCAATGCGTGTGATGGTACCTGATTCCGTATCGTAATATTTCCACTGACCGTGTTTGACGGCTGCTCCTTCATTCTTTACGATCACGGTGCGATAGGAATTGAGCTTGTCCACGTCCTCAATTTCCAGGGTGTCATATTCCTTGTCGGGGTTCATGGCCCTCCAGCTTTGTTCCAGCTTCAGTTGCCCGAATTTTGTATAATACTTACAAATACCATCCTTCATGCCCCATTTATAATTTTCCACTCCTACCAGGTCACCCTCGAGGCTGAAGAGGCGCCACTCTCCTTCCTTCCGGTTGTACTTGTACCAGCCTTCTTCTTCGTAACCGGGCTCTCCGCGCAGGCTCTCGTAGCGATGCACCCAGGGGCCCTGCTTGCGGTCTTTCTGGTCGATACGGTTCAGCGTATCGTTGTTTGCATTGAGTTTGTAATCTTTCCACAGCTGTGCCTGGGAATCGAGGGAGATCAACAGGCAGATGATAGCTATCCAGCGCATGATTTCAGGTTTATTATTAAGGCAATAGTACAATAATAACGCCAGAGACCCGGGTTTATTGGATTTGGAAGCCCTTCCCTGCGGCCCCTCAGGCATTCCCGGAAGACGGCATATATTCCAAAATAGTTTCAATTGTTGAAAAATATCTGCCGGGAGCTTATTACCTTGTAAGCCTTAAAATTTCCCGTTGAAGACAGTCCTTTTTGTTTTCCTGTTCCTTACCGGTTTCACAGCCCTGGCCCAACAGAAGCCAGCGGTACCCAAAACCACCCAGCCCAAAGCACAGCAGCCGGTCAAACCGGGTATCGATCCCATTACCGGCATCCCCGTCAGTAAAATGACCGCAGCGCAGATCAAATCCTCCCTGGAGAAATCAGGGAATGGCCCGCTGTACGTGAAGGATATCCTGAAGAAGCCATTCAAGCTGGATACCATCATCATCCGGAGGACCATGGGCTTCATAGGTCTGGCAGACAGCCTGGCCTACCATGGAAAGATCAATAAAGTATACGGTCCATACGATAATGGCAGGGTACTCGTTCAGATACTGGCCAAGAATACCAATATGTTCAACCATATCGGACAGATCTTTATAGATACCAGTGTGTTTCAACCCAAAATAGCGGATTCACTGGCTGACATGATCATCCTGAATATCAGGGATGGAAGTGCCAGCTTTGAAGAAATGGCCATGGCCTATTCCATGGGTGGCGAAGCCAGTACCAAAGGAGATCTCGGTTGGGTAGCCCGTGGCGCCATGATCCCTGAGATAGAAAAAGAACTGAAAGGGAAGAAAAAAGGGGATGTGTTCAAAGTCTGGACGAAAGCCGGATTGCATGTCATCCGCAAAACTGATGATCCGGAGGAAAAAGATGGATATGCATTAATGATGCGCATTTTTCTTAAATAAACATCCAATATGAAAAAACAAGTCCTAATGTTATTGCTCGCAGCCTCCACTATTTTTACTGTTTCCTGTGGCATGAACCAACGCGCCAAGGAAATGAACGAAGCGGCAAAGAGCCTCGACAGTTTGTCAAAAAGCCTCGATAGCCTGGGAAAGGAATTGCAGGCTTCCAGTGATTCAGCGATGAAATCACTCGACTCTGCCACCAGGGAGCTGGAAAAGGCAGGCGCAGAAATGGAAAAAGCAGGGAAAGAATAACCGTGCAACCGGTGTGACGATAATGGGCTGACCCGCAAGGTCGGCCCTTTTACATTATCGGGGACCACTCGCTCGCCGCTGGCGAGTGAGCAATATTTGCGCGCCGCTGGCGAACACCGTGTAGCCGGAGGCGGCGGAATAGAAGTCACTCGCGGGGACGCGAGCGACCGGGCACAGCGAAAAGGAGTAGGGCACCCCCTGCCCTGTTGCAGTTGGCGAGGATTTCAATCATTGTTTATCCGTCAGGAACTGCACTGCCAGCTCATACCCTTTCAACCCCAGCCCGATAATACTTCCCGCAGCCTTCGCAGACACATGTGAGATCCTTCTGAATTCCTCACGGGCATGCACATTCGAAATATGTACTTCCACCACCGGTGTAGTGATGGCAGCAATGGCATCTCCGATAGCAACAGAAGTATGTGTATAACCACCGGGGTTCATAATGATGCCATCATACTCATACCCCACCCGCTGCAATTCATTGATCAGCTCTCCTTCCACATTGCTCTGGTAATAATGGAAATGAATATGCGTATATTTTTCCGTGAGAAAAGCAAAATAATCATCGAAGGACATATTACCGTAAATGCCTTTCTCGCGTTTGCCAAGCAGGTTGAGATTAGGACCGTTGATGATGGCGATCTTCATTGCGATGGTTTTAGGAAGCACTAAAATACGCCGTTTGTAATGATCCTTCAAAAAAACAGGGTACTCCAACTTAATGGAATACCCCGGTATTCGAACATGTCAATGACAACCACGTTACTTTTTGATAAACTCCAGCACTTTTTTGCCACCGCTGGCCGTATGAGCCGCCATCGTTACTACCACGGTGCCTGAAGGAGCATCCTCCAGGAAACCCTCATAAGAACCGGTAACGGTAGTGAAACGCACATCCTTGAACACTTCAGGCGTACCTGCCAGTGTGGGATTCATCATCACGAAGCTGAATTCCATCAGCGTTTTGTTCAGTATCCCATCGCGGAAATTTCGGTAGAAATAATTGAGGCCGGAGCTGTAATCAGCCGGCAGCGGCACCAGAACTCCATCCATTTTGATGTCAAGATCAGTCCTGGTGAAAATGCCATCCATCAGCAATGAAGATGCATTGGCATAAGCCGGTACCGCATCCTGATTGCTCATAGGGATCAGCCTGGAAGATTTATTGCTGCTGGTGTTGTAATAACCAGTCAGCATTACGCTGTCTTTAGAGAACCCGAAGATCCTGAAATCATAATCCAGCTGCCTGTTCTGCTTGAGTGTTGGAAGAATGGTGCTGTTATTGAAAGTGAGACTTAACTGAACAGGGCCGCCGATCACATAAGTAGGACGATCAACCAGACCAAACTGGTAATACCCGTTGAAGTCAGTATAGTTGGGAAGATATACCTGCGTAAGGTTCTTGAAATACGCATTTGCCGGATTGTCAAGCAAGCCTCTTACCGTTGCATCATCATAAGGGCGGAACGTATTGTAGAGGAAAGCTACATCATCAAATTCATCATCATTCAGGTTACCGAAGTTTGCCAGGTAAAGCAACTGGGTCACCAGTGAATAACGTTGCAAGAGGTACAGGGCTGCTGTTGAATCTTTGCTGAATGTAGCCATCAGGTGACCCTGTGCCAGCGGAACTGTCAGGTCCCAGTACCAAACCCTGTTCTCTGTACTCAATACGCTGAAAGCATTGGAAGCATCTTCGCCGAGGGTGTTGGCCTCCGGCGGGATGGTGTTATCTATCTTTTTCTCACATGCGGTAAGCCCAATAACAAGCACCATCAGGGCCAGTAATTTTCCGCAGGTTAGTCTTTTATATTGCATCATAGTTTGAATGATCTAAGGTCAAAAAATGGTTGGTTGCCGCACTATTCATATTTCCTCTTCAG
>NZ_JBQCGW010000175.1:0-15367 GCF_051955275.1 Pseudobacter sp.
ATATAATCATTCAATACTTTGAAACCATTGGCTACCACACCACCGTTACCATCCTGTGTAACAAAAGTGAATTTGGCTTCCCCATTGGCATTCACCGCCATATTGTACGTATACGTTCCATAGAACCAGCTGGTATTAGCTGCATTGTGATAACGGTACCGCATCTGCATCTGTGTGGCGGAAGGGAACAGGATATCCAGCCAGTCGAATACACGGCCGGCATTGCCTACAGCGGCCAGTTTGGTCCTGCACTCATCCCACATGGATTTGAAGATCGCCGACTGATTGGCGCTGGAAGCGAAATAAATATCGGTGTACTTGCCTCCGAGCTGTGATACCAGTGCTGGTGTAACCGGCAAGGTCAGCACTGTTGGTGAATTCTGTACATCCAGTCTGTCGTTCCCCACTTTCACATAAAAGATGCTGTTGTCTGCATCCCAGTAGATATCACTGAAACTATAGTTCTTGTAAAGGATCGGCGTCAGCAGATGCAGGCTGGTGCCGGTAAAATAGAAGGTAGAGCTCAGCGTGGTGATCTTGTTATCGTTCACATATTGCATGTTGAGCACCTTGCCAGCAGCATTCAAACCGAAAGGGATTTTCACGCCATCGGGGAACTGCACATAGAGGTAGGGATTGGCGCCAACAAAAGTAACAGTGGAATTGATCAGCGCATTGAGACCACCGGCCAGGTAAGAGTCCTGGTCATCCTTCGTGGCCTTGGACAAAGACATTACGCTTCCGAATTTATTACCCACCAGCGTGATGGAATCAGCAGAAGATTCCATTACAGAAAATTCAAAATCCGTGGTCAGGCCGATACCGGTAGTTCCGCCGCTCACTGCCGGATCAGGATCGGAGAGCTGGTGGATATACGTATAGGTGTCGAAGATCAGGGAAGGCCGTTGCAGGGCTTTCATTCTCCAGGTGCCTTTGCCGGATTGTGTGGCGGTAGCCGATTTGAAATCGGTGACCATTTCCACATAACCATCAGGTGTGAACTTAAGATAGAAGAAATAGGCGCCCTTGCCGTTACCCGGCGTCAGTACGGCTTTCCAGCCATTGGCGCTACCTACGAGGTAACTGCTGTCTGCTTTCATGATGGCAGACAAACGCTCATCCACCGTTTGATCGAACACCCGGTCTATTTCAACTTTTTTGCAGGCTGCTGACAGCAACAAACCCGCTAAACATATTTTGATCAGTTTCATTGTACAATGCATTTAGAAGGTTAATTGAGGATCTGTAAGAGATGCAGCCTGGCCCTGTTGCGCAGGGTATACAGGTTGATATTGAAGTTCTGTTTGAGATAGTTCACGATGGCCGCTTCCTTTTTGCGGAACAGTGCCTGCGTGGTGGCGGTTTGCGCCGTCACTATCTTCTCATAACCTCCCTCTCCTTCCGTGAGCATGATGGCGATCATCTCGGCCATGTCTTCGCGCGGTTCAGCCATGGCATAGGGCGTGATGAATCCCGCAGCCCTCGCATTCACATCCGTAACAGCGGCCCAGTCTGATGTGTAGCCGGATGGCGTGATGGTGCCATATTCAACCGGAGGCACAACGGTCTGCTGCAGGATATGCACAAACTCATGCTGGATGGTTTTGAGCACACGCTTCACAAATACAGAGTCCTTTACGTTCAGCTGGTTCACGCGATAGATCGTTACTTTCCGGCCGCTCTCCGCTTCCCCAAGCTTTACAGTTCCATTGGTATTATAAGCCACAGAGCCCACCAGGCTGTATTGTTTAGGGCAAAACAGTTTGATGAAATTATCGCTGATCTCGTCTTTGTACACATCTATCCATCCCTTCTTCACGATGCGCATCATCGGCACCACTTTCTCAATATCCGGCGGCACCAGGGTTTTATCGAGGTCCAGTTCAAAAGCATTCCAGCGATAGGTCACTGAAATATTGTACGGTGTGGTGAGCGTGTCCTGGATCCATTTGTCCACTTCCGTGGCAGGCCATCTGTCGCCTCCCAGTTGTTCAAGGCCATTGGTATTGAGCGCATCTTCTTTTCTGCATCCGGTTCCCAGTACCACCAGTACCAATGCAGCAGCTATGAATTGATTGAATCGTTTCATTTGTTCGGCAGTTTTTGGGTTAGCGTGGATTGGGTTGAAGTCTTCCTACGGAAATAGCTTCCTGGGGGATCTGCACTACTTTACGCAGGTCTTTCGCGTTCAGGGTGAATTCCTGATCGGTAATGGTCCTGTGGGTTACAGGCAGATCGTAGCGGATGATATCGAACCAGCGCAAACCTTCATGTAAGAACTCGATCCTCCTGAAATCCAGCAGGGTCTTGATCAGCCCATCTTTAACGGTAGGCTGGTTATTGTAGGTCATGGCGCTTTCTTCCGTTACGTTATGCGTTGCAGGGTTGTAACTTTTGATCCGCCCGCTTACCCAGGTATTGATGTCCTTTAGAGCAGCTGTGTTGTTTTCAAGGTACACATACGCTTCGGCACGGTTGAGCAGCACTTCCTCGATGGTGAGCGCCGGGAACATCACATAACCCACACCAGTAGACGCAGTGCTGTAAATAAAGTTCTCATTGTACTTGGGCGTGGCATTGTACAGGCCCGAGCTCCAGGTAAACCACCTGTATGCATAGGTTCCTTTGGTAATGCCTGTAAGCCCTTTCAATACGTTGGCGATATTGGCGCTGGTAGCGTAACGCACCCCGCGGTAATCCCTTGCCCACCAGCTGGTGGTCTGGATCAGCAGCAGGTTGGCCTTGCAGGTGGAAGCATTCATATCTGTACTGATCTCGGTGGAAGAAGCAGCAGTCTGGTAGGTAGTGAGCCAGGGGCGCATATTATCCAGCCATGCTTCAGAAGGCAGCACGAAAGCAGCATACTGCACTGTTTTCGCATAATCCTTTTTGTAGAGGAAGAACCTGGTAGCAAAAGCGTACGCCGCCTGTTTTGTGAAATGGAAACGGGGAACAGTGTACAATTTATCCTGGATAAGAGGAAGACCTTCGAGCAGGTCTTTCTCCACTTTGTCCCAGGTGGCTTTCACAGTACTTCTTTCATAATATTTGTTCACCACGGTTTCGGGCTCGGTAACATAAGGAATGCCGAGGTCCTGGTCCGCAGTGGCAGGATCATACATTTTGGAGAAGATGGTGGCCAGCATGAAATGCGCATATGCTCTTGCCACGAGCGCTTCTCCTTTCTGTGCTGTATAGTTCTCCGGGTCCGGCGCCTTGCCGATGGCGTCAAGCGCCTGGTTGGCCTGTGAAATGGCCTTGTAACAGGCATTCCAGTAATACTCCGGTGTATCCTGGTTGGTAGCGTCCACATTGTTCCAGAAATAAGAGTCTGCATTCTGGTTGCGGGCAGTACCTGTACCGATGTCAGTTACATTGTCCGTCATGGCTTCACAGAAGGCGGCATAGGTGGCTTTGGGATAAGCATTCACCAGTACCTGTGTAACCTTTTCAGGTGTGTTGAGCGTTGAACGGTTATCTGGAACTTTTTCCAGGTATTTTTCGCAGCCGCTGAAGCCAAGTGCTGCTATTCCGAGGGTTGTATAGAAAAGTGTTTTTTTCATTTCGAGGATTTTCCGGTTAGAAGTTCAGTTTGAGTGAAGCAGTGAGCTGGCGGGGCATTGGCAGCGCCACACCACCAGAAGTAAAGAACTCAGGGTCCTGACCCTGCAGCTTTTTATCTGCATAGATGAGCCAGATATTGTTGGCCAGCAGCGAAAGTGATGCGCCTTTGGCACCAAACTTCGCAGCAATGCCGGGCCTGAGATTGTACCCCACTGAAATGGTCTTCAGTCTTACGAAAGAACCATCTGCCACGCGCACATCCGAATAATTGTAATTGTTGTAAGGGTAGGAACTGCTGAGCTGGAAGTTCTCATACTGTGAAATGATGGAAGGGATATTGGTATACTTCTCATCTCCGGGAACGGTCCAGCGGTTCACGAACTCCCTGGGCAGTGCATCGATATCAGCATAACGCGGCCTGAAAACCGGGCTCATTCTCACTTTGCTGCCCAGCTGATAAGTAACCAGGAAACTGAACGTGAAATCTTTCCAGCTTACATTGTTCAGGAAACCACCATTGATCTTGGGATCAACGGATCCTTCATACTTCAGGTAACTGGTATTATTGCTCTGCAGGTATACGTCCATATTTTCTTTTCCGGATTCATCGATGAAGCCCGGCATACCATTGAAAGGCGACAATCCGATGAACTGAATGGAGTACAGGCCGCGCACAGGGCCTCCTTCCAGCGCTCCACCTTCAGGGATCACCAGGTCATAGATGCGTGGGATGTTCTTGAGGTTGGTAATGGTGTTCTCATTGTAAGCGAAAGTGAGGTTGGTGCTCCATTTCCAGTCCCTTGTTTTGATCAGTCGCGTTCCGAAAGTAACTTCTATGCCTTTGGAATCCATATCAGCGTAGTTCGCGATCTTGTAAGCCTGTCCACCAATGCCGGCTGTTTTGAGCGTACTGATCAGGTCGAACGAATTGCGTTTGTACACATCCACTGACACGTTGATCTTATCGTCCAGCATACCGATGTCAACACCCAGGTTGGCAGTGTATTGTTTTTCCCAGGTGAGCTCGGAGTTCTCGAGACTGGAGATATTGATCTGTGTTTCTTTGTCGGACAGGTTGGTGCGCAGGGTTGTTCCGGTAGACAGTACGATGCTGCTGTTGGTGGCGTTGGGCATGCTGGCCGTTAAACCATAGCTGGCCCTCAGTTTGAGGTAATTGATCTTCTCAACATTCGCCATGAAATCCTCTGCGTCTACATTCCAGGCGCCACCGAGTGTCCAGGTAGGCAGCCATCTTGCCTGGCGGGAACCGCCAAGCTGGTTGGAACCGTCGTAACGCACGGTAGCGTTGAAGATATACTTATTGCTGAAAGCATAGTTGGCATTACCCATGAAAGCAACAAAACGATCATGCTTTACGCCCATGCCATAATAGGCATTGCCCTGTTCCAGCAGGTCTTTGATGATCTGATAATCGGTAACGGCAATGCCGCCGCCATCATAGAGATACCCGAAACCTTTATTGAAGGAGTTCTGACGGTCTGCATACCTGATCTCCTGTCCCACCAGTACGTTCACATTGTGCTTACCACCGAATAGCTGATTGTAGGTAAGATTGTTGCGGATGCTGAAACTCTTCAAGGTATTCTCCACCCTGTTGTAGAAACCACCTTCGGGCAGCACAGAGATAGGAATGCTGTTGGGCCTTTCGGGTGGTGTGTAGAGATAATGATTCTCGTCGATAAAGGCCGGATCGTTGGCACGGTAGGCGCGGGCCACGTTGGAGTATTCCGTTACACGCTGCTCCTGGCCTGTTCTCACATAGCGGAGATTACCAACGGCATTGAAAGTAAAATGCTTGTTGATCTTGAAACCGAGTTCGCCCTGCATTTTGAGATCGAGCACGTTGATATCGATGGTATTGTTTTCCAACTCGTTCAGGATATTGAAGGGAGCATAGTTGCGGGTGAAATATTCCAGCTTGCCATTCTGATCGTAGGGAGTGATGGTGCGACTGGTGTTCAGCGCATAGCTGTAGGGGTTGATATCGAAACCACGTTCGTAGCTGCCGCTCACCACATCGTCTACGCGATCATTGGTGCCGGGCGCCTTCTGCTCGCGGATGGAACCGGTAGTGATAAAACCGAGCGTCAGCTTCTTACCTACCTTGTAATTACCGCGCATGTTGATGGTGTAGCGTTTGGTGTTGTTGCCAAGCGCCCAGCCATTGTCGCCGAAATAACTGGTAGAGAAATAGAACTGGCTGAGGTCATTACCGGAGGAGATATTCAGTGAATGTTCCTGGGATAATGAATTCTTGAACAGCACATCGAACCAATCAGTGTTAGCCAGTGCATAGCGTGAAAGGAAGGCCTGGCGGGCTTCCGGGGTATTCTGCAGACCATAGACGCCTGAAGTGGAATCATACAGGTTGATGAGTTTGTACATTTTATTGTACACACCGCCGTTGGCGGAAGCGGCCAGTCTGCTGTTGATGAGGTAACCTTTTCTGTCGAGTTCATCATACACGCTCATCTGGTCTGCCGAGTTCATGATATTGAAATCATTGTAACTGGGTTTCAGCATGCTGCTGAAATTGCCGGTGTAGGATATCTGTGGTTTACCGCTCTTTCCTTTTTTGGTGGTGATCACAATCACACCGTTCATGGCGCGGGCGCCGTAGAGGGCCGTTGCAGAGGCGTCTTTCAGGATATCGAAAGACTCGATATCATCCACGTTGATACCGGCTACAGAAGAACCGAGCAATGTATTGGCATCGCCGCTGCTCAGTTGATCGTTGCTGATATTGATCACATCTTCCAGCGGAATACCATCCACCACCCAGAGCGGTTTGTTATCACCGGAGATGGAAGTAGCACCACGAACGCGCACTTTGGGAGCGGCCCCGAATGTGCCGGACACGTTCTGAACAGACACGCCGGCAGCACGACCTTCCAGCATACGGCTCACATCGCTGAAGCCATCCACTTTCACTTCATCGGCGCTCAGTTTGGTAGTGGCGCCGGTGAATTTTTTCTTTTCGATATTCTGGAAACCGGTGACCACTACGGCATTGAGGTCTCCGGCCTGTATGGTCAGACTGACGATGATATTGTTCTTGTTGGCTTCGGTAACTTTTACGGACTGGTGTTTGTAACCCAGCATGGAGAATTCAAGCACATCACCCAGCTCAACGTTCTTAAGCAGGAAGGAGCCGTTTTCCTGGCTCACCACTCCTTTGCCGGACTTGCCTTTTACCATTACTGCTACACCTGCGAGGGGAGCGCCTTTCTCATCTCTGATAACGCCCTTCACATCCACGGGCGGAAGATCTGCCAGGACCGGCGCGGGATGGCGCTTTTCAGGGCTCATCACGATGGTTTTGTCGATAATGGTGAAAGTGTAACCGGTGTTGCGCAGTACAGTGTTCATGGCGTCTTCAACAGAAACATTCTGTACATTGACGCTGACCTTTCCTACTTTCCGGGCTTCTTCGTTATCGAAGAGGAAGAGGATGCCGCTTTGTTTCCGTAGTTCTTTGAACACCTGTGAGAGGTACACGTTTTCCATGCGGAGACTGACTTTCTGAGACAGTCCCACTTTGGCGGAGAGGCTCAGTGTGGTCAGTAAAAGCAGTGTTGTTAGCTTCATAACCTTAAGCAGTTGGTCAAACAGGACAATACGCCGCTCCTGTTTGTGGTTCATCACAAAAAGCATAAATTTGAATAGTTTGGGTTACAATGAATGAATACGTCGTTTCCTGAACATCTTGCCATCCGGTTGCACCCGGATGGTTTTTTATTTTATTCTTTTCAGTTCTTTTCCGATACACTGACTTTTATACTGTTCTCTTCAATGGTGAATCCTACTCCTTTGGTGGCTGACTCCAGCATTTTCAATACTTCGGAGAGGTTCACGTTACGGCGGACCACACCGGTGAGGTATTTGTCCGGCACCTGCCCTTCCACCTGAACACCATACCAGCGACCGAGTTGACGCAGGATATCCCGCAGGTGATCTTCCTCAAAATCGAAGATGCCGTTCTTCCAGGCCACTACCCTATCTGTCTCCACTGTTTTCAGTTCCAATTTATCTTTATCGCTTACAGTGAGTTGCTGACCGGGCTTCAGTGTTTTTTCTTTTCCGCTGGCAGTCACTTTTACAATGCCATTCACCAGTGTAGTGCGGATATTTTCTTCATCGCCATAAGCACTCACGTTGAAGCCTGTGCCCAATGCGATCACAGTCACCGGCTCTTTGTTATTCATCACTTTCACAACAAAATGCCTGTTGGGATTATGTGCCACATCGAAATAGGCTTCGCCCGTTACTTCCACTGTTCTGTCCTCTCCGGTGAACACTACCGGGAAACGAAGGCTGGATGCGGCGTTCAGCCATACTTTGGTACCATCGGAAAGTTCCAGCTGGTAGGTTCCTCTGAGTGGCGTAACGATCTTATCATAACGAACGCTGCCACCGGTATGCTGCACATGACGGTAAGAGATGAGGCTGTCCTGCTTGATGATCTGCCCATTTAGTGATCTATCCAGCAAACCATCGGAAGCAGAATCGAGCACCACCATAGAGCCTTCACCGATCATGAGTACGGCAGTATTGGTACCAGGACTGATATCCTTTTTTGTATTGTTGCTGGCTATCTGTGCAGGGGCCGTTTTTACAGATTGCTGGTTGTTGAACAACCACAACAGGCCTGCTGTGAGCACCACAGCAGCAGCAACGCTCCAGCCGAGGATCCTGTAAACAGATGACCCTTTGCGTTCGGGGATAACCGCTTCCGTGTGCAATACTTTTTCAAGGATGTCTGCTGCTTCATCCTGCGACAATACTGCCAGTTCATCCGAATATTGTATCCATGCTTCTTCCAGCAGGGCTTTCAGCCTGGGATCGTATTCAGCCTGGTTGATCATTTCCATAAGGCGGTCCACCTCTTCAGCGTTGGCTTCGCCCTTGATATACTTATGGAATAATTGTGAAAATTGAATGGCCATAGTAACGGGTTGACAGGAGATACCCTGTACTATGATGACAACCGGCAGGAACGAAAGAGGTAATGCGTTTAAAAAAAAGTTTTTAGAGGCTGCCGGAGATAAGTAAGGCGAGCATCCAGGCATTGTGCTGGTGCAGGAAACTACGTAAAGAACGGAGTGCTAGCACCATATGCTTTTTAACTGTTTCCAGGGAAAGCCCCATGGCCTCAGCGATCTGTTCCTGGCTAAGCCCCTGTTCACGGCTAAGCTGGTAAACTTTTTTCTGTTGGGGGGGCAATTGGTGGATGGCTTTATTGAGCAGGGCAGCCATTTCGCGATAGTGGACAATTTCTTCTACGCCGTTGGAAGATTCATTTTGTTGTTGGGCGATAGCTTTGGTATGCATATGATCCCGCGCCAGTTGCTTGAGCTTGTTGAAAGCCGTGTTGCGGCAGATCACGAAAATGTATGCTTCAAACTGCTGTACTTCGGCAAGGGCGGCGCGGTTCCTCCAGATCTTGCTGAATACATCCTGTACCAGGTCCTGTGCGATGGCGTGAGAGCGGGTGATGCGGAACATATAGGCTGCAACATCATGGTGACATGAGTGGAAGAGCTCACTGAAAGCGGTTTCATTACCTTCAGCTATGCTGTGCAGTTGTTTAGTAGATATGGGACGCATGAGCGCTAAAAATATAAAAAAGATGAATGCGTGGGTGGGTGGGAGAGAAAAAAAATATTTATGCTATCACAACCCCTTAATGATCACTCGCTTGCTTGACAAGATTTAATACTTCTTTGATTTGCGGTGCGATCAAATTAAGTCTTTCAGGCTTCGAAAGTGTTTTAGAGTAAGGGTATATAACGTCAGAGCCAAGTGAAGAAGAGACAATTCTCACATGAAATCTTTCAAAAAAAACTTCTAATCCAATTATTATTCGAAATTGTTCTACCGCTGTTTTTAGTCCATCGAATGCAAAAGAATACCTTGCATCCATAATAAGAGAATTTTTACCTTTTTCAATTTTTAAAATTTCCTTCATCAAGGATTGAAAGCTTTTCTCTTCTGTAATTAACCTCACTCCCCTTTTTTCGGTTCTAATCATTATAGTTCTTTCATTTCTTAAGAAAAGCTCACTCAACTCGCTGCACCTGAGGTCAATTTCTTCAAATAGCGGAATGATGTTTCCTTCAATAAAATGATAAATACTATCATGCAATCCATTCGCGGCGATTACAGTATTCTGTTGATGTTCTTTTTTTAGTCGTGCTATTTCTTTATCGATATCCTCCGGTTCATCAATACTTTCACCTTTTGCGGCTTTCAGTTCCAGCTCCAAAGACCAGATTTGCTGCTGAGCAATATATTCCCAGAATGCTGCCCTATCGCCTGCATCAGCTTTCTGCAAAGCAGTAAGATAATTTTCTTTATCAGCGCTTTTGATAATGATGGGAGTATACCCGTGCCTCATCAGAACATAATTGACCAACAGCCTGGCAACTCTTCCATTTCCATCATCAAAAGGATGGATCCTGATAAAACGATAATGTAACTCAGCAGCCAGGTATACCGGGTGTTGAATCTCATTTTCTTTATACCAATCCATTAATTCCTGCATCTCCCTGGGAGTTTCCTCCGGAGTAGCATAATGGAACATTTCACCCGACTTCAGTCTTACAGAGTTAGGGTACTGTTTATAGTCTCCCACAAGAATCTGCCTGCGGGTTGGTTGCCCATCGTATGTTAAGGCTTCTTTCCAATATGGCTTGACCAGTATGATCCTGTTCAGGTTCTTGATATCAGCTTCAGAAATATCTCTTTCCTTATCTGCCGCCCAATCCCTGACCATGTGTATGGCAACATCATGAGCCTGCATTTCGTCATACTCTCGTTTCTGGTGATCACCTGTTGTTTTATCATGTAATAAAAGCAACATGGTCTCACCATATGTGAGCGTATTACCTTCAATATGGTTTGAATTAAAGTCCCATTCAAGGCGGAGTTTCTGCCACAACTTATCTTCAGCTTGCCTGGAGAGAGGACGCATATCATCCAATTGGGCTTTCAGCTGATTGAC
Organism: Pseudobacter sp.; assembly: GCF_051955275.1. Lineage (NCBI taxonomy): Bacteria > Pseudomonadati > Bacteroidota > Chitinophagia > Chitinophagales > Chitinophagaceae > Pseudobacter > Pseudobacter sp. Next base: position 10,589 of record NZ_JBQCGW010000175.1, read on the forward strand.
TTTGATAATATTTGCTGGCTCAGTCATAATTGATGCCGATAAGTTAAATCAATACATCAAAAGAAAAAAGGAAAAGATCAATTGACCTTTTCCTTTTTTGTGACTCTGTCAGGATTCAAACCTGAAACCTTCTGATCCGTAGTCAGATGCTCTATTCAGTTGAGCTACAGAGCCTCTTGATTTTCACTGACTTCTTTTTGTCATCAGCGGGGTGCAAAAATAAGATTATTATTTATTCCACCAAACAGAATCTTCATTTTTTTTGACAAAATGTTGATCCTTAACCCATAATCAACTTAATCACTGCTTTGAAATGCAGTCCCAGCAAGGAAGATAGCCTGATGGGCTTTTACAGAATTTTACTGATCATTTTCTCTTAAAAAGGCAATGGCTTCTTCAATCACACAGAAAGCCGCTTCCGCCATCCTGTTTCCTTTGTTGTCCAATAATGGATTTACTTCAACCACTTCCAGGCAGATCGCTTTTCGCGAAGAGATGATGCCTTTGAGAATGGCTATCACTTCATCCGGATCAAAACCTTTTTCCACAGGTGTGCCGGTTCCATAAGATACCATATCGCAATCCATACTGTCCACATCAAAGGATACATAGAGCATATCACATGCTTCCAGTTTCCTGATGGCTTCCTGCATGCAGGTATCCATTCCCCGAAAACGGATCTCGGAAACCGTATAATTTTTTATACCTGCGTTTGAAATCAGGCAGTCTTCAGCAGATTCAGTGTCTCTTACACCAAAATAGATGAGATGCTGCGGCAGCAGCTTTGCTCCTTTAATTCCGATATTTTTAAGATCATTCCAGAAACCAATGGTTTCTTCTTCCACTCCATTGATCCCGCAATCGAGGTTGTCTTCATTCAACGCCGCTGCCAATGGCATGCCATGGATATTTCCTGAAGGAGACGTGTAAGGAGAATGAAGGTCGGCATGTGCATCGATCCAGATCACGCCCAGCGTTTTTTCCGGAAAGGCTGATTTGATCCCGCTAATGGTTCCCACCGCAGATGAATGATCTCCGGAAAAGACCAGCGGAAAATAGCCTTCTCCGAGAGCAAGAGCCGTTGCATCGGCAACACGGGTGCATTGCTGAACCACATGCTCGATACGCTTGGCGAAATTATTTCTTACTTTATTGTAGATCGTTTCGTTGTGCGTTTTTACATCAACGAATGGAAATATATTGAAGAAGTCGCTTCCTTTATTGATCGCTGCCACTTCAATGGCATCGATGCCCAGATCTGAGCCTCTTGTGCCGGCTCCGATATCCGACCTGTTTTTAATAAGTTTGATCCCCCTGTTCATATACACAGCAATGGTTGTTAGAATTTACAAGCAATAGCTTGTTTGAATCTCAACATAAGGCAATTTTACCAATTATTACTTTTGCTATTGACAAAACCTGTTGTTGCACGTGCGAGCTATGGTATACATTCTGTGAAACAGGCACGCATTCATAATCCAGTCAGGCATAACGTAAAAACCATATCTTTGTTCACATACCACGAACATAAACAATTCATAATGAACGGTAAAAACTGACAATTCCGTACCATTTCATTTAAGATCCCCTGATAATATTTGCATCATGAAACTCCATTTCTGGACAATCGGTAAGAAACACGAAGGCTATGTAGAAACCGGCATCAGCGATTTCACCAATCGTCTTTCCAACTACTACCCCGTTCAGTGGAATATCATTCCCGGCCCGAAGAACGCCGCTACCCTCAGCGAATCCGATCTCAAAAAAAAGGAAGGCGAGATCATCCTGGGCATGTTACAGAAAGACGATTACCTGGTTGCACTGGATGAAAGAGGCAAACAATTCAGTTCGGAGAAGCTGGCGCAATTCATTGAAGCCAGGGCTTCGGACAGGGTGAAGAACCTGATCTTCCTCATTGGAGGCGCTTACGGGATCGATGAAGCGGTGATGAAGCGCTCCAATTACCAGTGGAGCCTCAGCCAGCTGGTATTCCCGCATCAGCTCGTAAGATTGATACTTGCAGAACAGGTCTACCGCGCCTGCACCATCAACCGGAACGAGAAATACCACCACAAGTAAGAAATCCCCATTGAAATCTTCAGGTATTGCACACAGGTATGAATATTCTACTTTTTAAGTAGATTTGTTTTTTAATCATTATTCATGAGCATTACACTGATCATCATTATCATAACCGGAATTGTATCGTTCACGGCATTCACCAATGATAAAGTGTATAACGACCTTATCTTTTATCCACCGGCTGTCACTTACGACAAACAATGGTACCGCTTCTTCAGTTGCGGCCTGATCCATGCAGACTGGATGCACCTCATCTTCAATATGTGGGCATTATACCTGTTCGGCACCGCACTGGAACAGGCTTTCATCTCCGTGTTCGCGCAAATGGGCAAGATCTTTTACCTGCTTCTGTATATATCTTCCCTGTTCTTCTGTCTGATTCCAACCTATGCCAGGCACAAAAACGACAGCAGTTACAGAAGTCTCGGCGCTTCAGGAGCCGTATCAGCCGTGATCTTCGCGTGCATATTGTACCTGCCGCTCATGAAACTGCGTTTCTTCTTCATCCCGATAGATATCAGGGGATTCATTTTCGGCGCTGCCTACCTGATCATCTCTTCTTATCTCGATAAAAGGGGTGGCGATAGAGTGAATCACTCTGCACATATCTGGGGAGCACTGTATGGTATCGTATTCTTTATAGTGATGGCATATGCTTTCTCCAATTACCCCGTATTGGAAATGTTCATCGGACAGATCAAATCCTGGTTAAATGAGTTCTGATGTAATGTGCAGTATCTGCTGAGTGGAGTTGGTGATCTTGTAACGGTCATCTATCCGTAAACCTATCACCCAGATGATGGTCTTGTTCATTTCCAGCACCCATACTTTCTCTTTTGCAGTAGCACTGAGCTTCTGATCGATGAGAAAACGGGAAACTTTCTTTTTCTTCTGCATACCCAACGGATAGAAATAATCTCCTTTTTTCCAGGGCCGGAGTATCAATGGGAATTTGAGATGTTTGGCATCCAGCGCAGCAATGCGGGGATCCGTATTTAATGTATGAGCTGCGGCTTCCATCATATTCAGCCTGATGCTGCCACCAGGATACGATACGGTATCCGGCGCTTCTTCCACCAGCACCAGTTGCGGGGTATCCGTTACCACGGGAGCAATGATCAGCCATTTCCGGTTCCGGATCACACGATGCGTGGCAGACTGCACATATTTTCCGGACCCGCTGTTCAGCAAAGCCAATACTTCGGGGGTCTGTGCAGGTGAGAATCCGTATCCTTTGATGATCTCATACACGATGCTGTGCAAAGGCTCCGCCTTCGCCAGTTTCAGAACAGGAATATGCACTTCATTCCCCCGCACTTCGATCAGCTTCTTCATGTGTATGTTGATGGCCTGCCGGTACAGGCTTTCTATATCCCGGAATCTTTCAATATTGTCAGCCAGGTTCTCAGACACCTGCGGATAGATCTCTTTTACCAAAGGGATCAGCTGGTGACGGAGGAAATTCCTGGTGTATTTATCAGATGCATTGGAACTGTCTTCCACCCATTGTAATTTTTTTTCAGTTGCATACTCCTGCAATTGAGCACGGGAAGCAAATAGTAAAGGACGGATCAGTTTTTCCTGTTTTGGCAGAATGCCTCTCAATCCCGCAATGCCCGTGCCTTTGAAAAAGTTCATCAAAAGCGTTTCAATATTATCGTCCCGGTGGTGGGCGGTGAGGATAAACTGAGCCACCGGAAATTCAGCGTTTACCAACGAAAAGAACCAGTTGTATCGAAGTTCGCGGGCCGCCACCTGAACGGAGAGTTTTTTCGCATCCGCGTAGGCGGTAGTATCAAACTTTTCAATCAGCAAAGGGATATTGTATTTAGAAGACAGGCTGCGGACGAATTGTTCGTCGCGGTCACTTTCTTCACCCCTTAATTGAAAATTACAATGCGCCAGCACCACATCAAATCCTGCTGACACACAGAGATCGGTCAGCACCACGGAATCGAGCCCGCCGCTGACAGCGAGTAGTAAGCTGCTGTTGGCAGGGAAGAATTGTTCTTCTTTGATGTATGATTTGAATGATGCTGAAAGATCCATTGAAACAATTCAACCATTTATTAAAACGGGGACGAGAGTTGAACTCGTGACCTTTTATGAATATTCTGTTTGTTATCCGGTGAAAGTACCGGGGACGGGAGTCGAACCCGTACGGTAAGTACGGGAATTATGCGGATGCACAAGATACAAAACTCCCTACTCATCCAGCAACTCATCCCAGGCCATCCTCAACTCATTCATCGCATGCCGGTCACCCGCCTTTTGTGCCGCCTTGAACCCCTTCTCATACCATTCCAACGCCTCCGCCCGCTCTCCCATTTTCTCCAACAACCTGGCCAGCTGATAATAACTCCCCACATAGCCCGGATCCCGCCCCAATAGCGTCTCCAGCACACTTCTGGCCTCCTTATCCGCCCCCTGCCCCAGCAATTCCATGGCCATGGCATGGTTCAGAAAGCTGTCATCAGGGCTTACAGCCAGCATCTGCCTCAGTTTATCAATCCTTTCCATCTTTTTACCACAATTAAATTTTACTAATCCTTTCAAAACTATCTTTGCGGCACTTATATTTGTTATACGATTGGTTGCATAAACAACCATCTGCCAGTAATCTAAATACAATCTTAAATACTTATCTAATGAAGAACTTATTATGTATCATCAAAAAGACGGACACAACTGCAAAAA
>NZ_JBQCGW010000176.1:0-9220 GCF_051955275.1 Pseudobacter sp.
TCAATCTCCCGGCTTAAGCCTGTTACATATTTTTTTTCGGACTGCAAGGGGAAAAAAAACGGCAACCCGCGTTTTTTTTCCCCTTGCCTGGTTTATTCTTCCTGCTACTTTTGAATAGTCAATCTTCGTATACGCTTTCACGTTACCAAATCGTATCATGTTATAAACCAAACCTTATGTTATTGTATCAGCCTGTACGCAACAAAGCCATCATATCTTCTTTGCCGATAACATGCCCTGGATCCAGACCAGTGATTCCTCCCTGGCCCGGTCCGTCTTTATCCGTGTACTACCCATCAGGGGAGCTGGTTCCTTCCTGTTGAAGCTCCCCCTGATAAGTGTCATGGGTCGTCCCCGGCCCATGCACTTTTCTTACCGGATGTTACTCCTTTCTTATCAAAATAACCATTCGCCGGCACTGCTTATCATTGCAGTCGGTCCTGTTTGTTGTAAACTCCCCTTCCTGAGCCGGAGCAACTGCTTCACAACAAACCAGTATTATGAACCAGCTAATCATCACGTTTTTCATTACGGGCGCCATCAGCGTGCTCGTCTTCATCCTGTTGCTGATCATTGCGGTGATCCTGCAATTCAGAAAACAGCATTTTGGTTTTCATCAGAAAGGGCTTCAGTATGTCAGCGGATTCAGAAGACAGCTTCTGTATGCGGAAGTGCGCGCACAGGAAAATGTGTTCAGCCTGATAGCCCGGGAGATCCATGATAATATCGGATTGTCCCTCACCAGCATCAAACTGTTCCTGCATTCCCTGCGCCCTCGTAATAACCCGGATGAAGCGCAGCGCATCAGCGGCTCCGTGCATCTGCTGGGCCGGGTAATGGACCAGCTGCGGCATCTCTGCCGGAGCATGAATGGCGATCTCCTGGAAGACCAGGGACTGGTGAATGCACTCAGGCAGGAAGTGCAGCGTATCAACCAGCTCAACCAACTGCAGATCGTATTGCGCGTCGAAGGCGAAACCGTGAACTTCGATACGAAAAAAGAACTGGTTGTCTTAAGGATGATCCAGGAATCCATCAACAATATCCTCAAGCATGCGAGGGCCAGGATAGTGGAGATTCATCTCCGGTTTGCAAATAATCGCTTATTGCTTAACGTTAGTGATGACGGAATAGGCATGAGACCGGTACTGGAAACGCAGGCACCGGGTTGCGGTCTGATCAATCTCCGGAAACGTGCGGAAATGCTGGCAGGACAATGCACTGTGATCAGCAGCGCCACCAGGGGAACCACCATCGCTATTTCAATACCTATCAACCAGTAATACATGCAACAACCATCAACCTTTACAGTAGGCATAGCGGATGATCACCATGTGATGCGCCAGGGGCTTACCCTGCTTATCAATTCTTTCGGCGGATTTTCCGTATTGTTTGAGTCCGGTAATGGCGGCCAGGTAATGGAACAGCTGCAGGCCGGCAGGGTGCCGGACCTGATGCTCCTGGACCAGAACATGCCGGAAGTGGATGGCTACGCCACTGCCAGGTATATGCACCAGTACTATCCTTCATCAAGGATCCTGATCGTAAGCATGTATGATACTGATTCCTTTCTCATCCGCCTGCTCAATGCCGGCGCCAGGGGGTTCATCAAAAAGGACGCAGATCCGTCAGAGCTCAGGCTGGCCATGCAGACCATTATGCGTGAAGGGTATTATCATTCCAACAATACGGCTGGCAGGATCACCACCACCTATCGCAGTCCATTGCGGGATGAACTGCTGGGCAAGAGAACTCTTACAGACCAGGAGATAGAATTCCTGAAACTGATCACTACGGAATCCACCTACAAAGCCATCGCCGCCATCATGTGCATTCCCATGCGTTCGCTGGATACGATCCGCGACAATCTTTTCATCCGCCTGGGAGTGAAGAACAGGGTGGGCCTGGCCATGTATGCCATCAGGAGCGGCATAGTGCATATCTGACACAGGGAGGCAATATTGTAAGTTGCCCACTTAGATACAATCCAGCCTATGGAGCCAGCGGGCGCCTGCCCGGCGGGAACGGGAACTTACTGTCTGTTCAGGAAATGGTCAGGCACAGGAAATTACTGTTGCATCCTGTTCGTTACGGATGTAACAGGCATGACCTTACCCGGGTATAACCGGTCAGTTCAGTTGGTTTCTCCGGGAACGGCAAGCACTCCTCCCTGCTTATCAGCGGCAGAAGGTAGCGGGCAGGCCCCGTATTTTTTAATCGATGAGTTTATTACGCATGCCATACATGATGAGACCGGCAATGGTTTTAGCGCCCACTTTCGATTTCATGTTCTGGCGGATGGTTTCCACGGTACGGGGACTGAGAAAAACCTCTTTGGAAATTTCCTCGGTAGTTTTGTCTTCTGCCAGGAGGCGAAGGATGCGCACTTCTTTTTCCGAGAACTTGATTGGGTTGGGGTAGAATTGTCTTACCTGTTTCTTGGTTTGAAGTTTGGAAAGAACGGCTTTATTCACGAGGTCGTTGAAGTAGAAGTCTTCATTCATGCAGGCCAGGATAGCCTGGTAGATCTCTTCGGGATCTGAAGTTTTGGTGAGGTATGCATTGGCGCCCATTTCCATCATTTTGGTGATCATTTCCTGATCATCATACATGGTGAGCACTACGATCCTTACTTCGCTGTATTCTTTGCGGAGGATCCCGATGGCATTTACACCGTCCACTTCAGGCATACGTATATCCATCAGAAGCACATCCGGCTTTTTGAGCTTCATTTTGTGCATCAGGTCTTTTCCATCCTCGGCTTCCCAGAGGATCTGCAGATACTCTTTGCCTTTAAGAGCCATCTTAATGCCGTCGCGGAAGATCTTGTGATCGTCGGCTATTGATACCTTGATTACCAGTTCAGCGCTCATACGGGGCAGGTTTGACTTTATTGGTTGGGTTAGTAACGTATAAACGATAACGGTTGATCCTCATTGTTAACGGGTTAAAAAACCCGTGAAAAACACGTGAATCATACCGTGTCGGATACTCTCAATTTGCCTTGCCATTGCCAACAGCCCTGGGCTGTTTCCTGCATTCTGCTTTTCCTTCATAGCCATATCCTCTGCAGACAGGCCTTCTGAACAATGGTGTTCGTCACCGATGCAGCCGGATCGTGATTTTACCAGCGCCCGGCACTGGAATATTTACGAACTTAAAGGTATTTACTGAACAGTCAAAATCAAGCAGTATTGCTCTTGTACCCTGACTGTCATTAAAATATATTTGTTGTGAAGTTGATTGGTACACGGATAGGCAACCTCTTCAATCATCCAATGTCCGAGTTTACCGTCCAAAAACTAATTTCCAATCATCCATGTAAAACCAGTCAAAATCCAATATCAGTCAACTTCCTTTTCTCTTTTCCAATATCCTGCAATAAGACCAGTTCCCTCTTTTATATTCCACTTTTTCTTTCAGCACCGGCTAATGGTCATTCCTGTACTGAACAGCATTTTTTACAGGCAAGGGCTCCAACAGCACTACTCATATCCACTGAATCCTCCGCCCCGTTTTTAAGATCCGCTAAAATTTTGTGGCTACTTTTCCACAATCAGGCACTATTTGTGCATAACTCCTTCGGGGCATCGTAAGTTTTCCACACCAAAAATGCGAATTTTACCATAGTAAAAATACGGTCTTCTCGCAGAGTTTATACTCATTTTTACATCGTAAGTCTACTCACTTTTTCCTCGTAAACCCACGATGGGCCTGAATCGCAGGCAATTTAAACCATTTTACGGAGCCATTCCCCTGTTGCCCACCTTTTTTTTTGGAGGTTTTTTTACTCTTCGGAACTACTATTCTAAACCTCTTAAACTTACTACTATGATTCAAAACGAACTCATCACTAAACGCGATATTCAGGCTATTGGTGAAGAGATCGGCTATGAGCTCGGCGCTCAAATGGTGAATGACTACCAGGTGGCCAATCCTCAGGATGCTTATTGCTATGTAATCGGACGTAACATTATTGAAACCATCCTCGCTCAACCCGGTTGCGTTGGTATTCAGTTCTACAATGCCTATAACGAAATGGGCGAAAAAACATTGGTTTATGTTGGTTTAGACGCTGATGGCAAAGCCATCCTCGAGTATTCCACTGTAACCAAAGAAGGACAACTGTCTTTTGAAAAAGGTATCGTAGCTGACCGCATCGAGCGCAGGCCTACTACCAAACCAAGCCCGGCGCCTACTACACCGGATGCTGATGGTTGGAACTGGACTATCGATTAAATAGAATTTATTTGAACTTCATGAGTCCTTTTATATATTTGACCCCAAATGCTGTTCAAATATAGAGGCTCTAGACAAACATATTACTATTTATTCTCACTTGTTACCCTTATTGCTCTTCTTCTTTTTCTTTAAGAGGAACAGAAGAACAGACATAAGGGTAATTTTATTTTATTGTAGCTATACCTTTATAAATGACAGTACCATCACAAGGCTCTATGCTGAAAGGAACGATGGGAACGATTATCTGATCCTCATCCTTCTCAGCCTTTTCACTGTCATCGAATACATTCTTTTTGCTGCCTTTATTTACCTCAACCTTCCGAAAGGACTGCTCCGCAAACTGATCCTGATCGTATCACCCTTCTTTCTGGCTTACACCTTCTTTGAATTTGTGAGAACACAGGAATCTTCCATTGATTCTTCGGCCATTACAGTGGAGAATATCCTGCTTATCATCTTCTGCATGTTCTACTTTTTCAAGGAGATCAGTCAGCCGAAATCCGTTTTCATTTATTCATCTTACGCATTCTGGGTGATTGTGAGCATTCTCATCTATTCCACCGGAACTTTCTTCTATTTTGCGTATTCTGATAATCTTAGTGATGATGAATGGCGTAAATGGTCAATCATTAATCATATATTTACTGTAATAAAGAATATCCTTTTGGGAATTGCCGTATTTATGCCCAAAAAGGTGAATAATACTCTCCAATCCCAGGAAAAACAGTACCCGGATCAACTCTTTGATCCGCCACCACTAAACCCATTATAAAACCCAATCACCTGTTCAAAGGATGCTCTTCCTCCAGATAAGCAGCACTGATAGTCCCGTTTCCCTGGTACTGTTCTTTGGTACTGTAGGTATGCTGGCATTAACTATCGGGCTGATCGTCTTCATCATATTTCATCAGCGGAAAGTGATCCGGTACCAGATGCAGTTACAACGCCTGGAACAGGAGCAACAAAAAATGTTGCTCAACGCCTCTATCCGCCTGCAGGAAGAAGAACGCCAGCGTATTGCCGCCGATCTGCACGATGATGCGGGCCCTCTCCTGGCTACCGCACGCCTCTACCTCAACGAAAACCTGGTCAACCAGGATAAAACCACCCAGCTCCAGAGCATTTACAACGCAAAACAGATCATCGACGATACCATCCAGCTGATCAGGAATATCTCCCATAGCCTCATGCCCCCTACCCTGAAGAACTTCGGCCTGGAATCTGCCGTTAACGACCTGATCCAGAAGATAAGCGGCTCAGGAAGTATGAACGCCAGCTGCCGTTTCCATGATTACAGGGACAGGCTCCATCCCGATCAGGAGCTCATTATCTTCCGCGTGATCCAGGAACTGGTGAATAATATCCTCAAACACAGTAATGCCAGCTTCATCCATGTTACACAGAACCTGGGCGGCACCAAGCTGTATATCAGGATGCACCACGACGGTAAAGGCATCACACAGAGTGATTTCGAGAAACTTAACAAGAGCAACCAGGGCCTCGGATTAAAAAATATCCAGAGCCGCCTCAAGCTCCTGCACGGAAGGATTTATTTTGAAAAAGATATGTCGCAAACTTATTATAAGGTAACCATTGAAATACCAAGAGTTGAAGAAGAAGTTGTAGCAGAATGATCAGTGGTTCATGTTCATACATTCTGTAAATTTAGACTGCCAATATCATAAAAAACATGGGACCCATTAAAGTTGCTATCGCTGACGACCACAAGATCTTTCGAAAAGGAGTGATTCTCTCTCTTCGTCCCTACACCAATATCAAATTTGTGCTGGAGGCGGAGAATGGACAGGAGCTGCTGGATAACCTTCCCGGATTGACCGAGCAGCCGGATGTAATACTGATGGACCTGAGAATGCCATTGAAAGACGGAATTGAAACCACCAAGATCATCGCCCGGCAATATCCGCAGATCCACGTGATTGCCCTGACCATGTACGAAGATGAAAGATTTGTGAGTCATATGATGGAGATCGGCGCCAACGGTTATCTGTTGAAAAGTGCTGATCCTGCCGAGATCAAGAAAGCCATTATGGAGGTGATGAGCAAAGGCTATTACCTCAATAATTTCGTGAACAGGATCCTGCTGAAAAAATCACATGCACGCCAGAAAGTGGTGCCCACCCTGAACAGTGAGATCACCCTGAGCGATCGTGAGCGTGACGTGATCAAATACATCTGCATGGAATTCACGGCGCATGAAATAGCGCAGAAGCTGGAAGTGAGCCCCCGCACCGTGGAAGCCATAAAAGACAGGCTGATGGAGCGTTTCGGCTCCAAGAACACTGCCGGTCTCGTATTTTTCGCCGTTAAAAACAACCTGATCGATTAGATTTATTACTCTATGAATTCCCGGTTACACACGATGTAGCCAATATGGTAAAAACCGGAACTATACAGGACATCCTCAATATCATCGCTATGCTGGCATCGCTGGCGCCTGCGCTGATCATCCTGTTCAGGCGCGCCTGGCAATCAGACGTACTGAACTTCCTGATGGTATTTTCCCTGCTCAGTTTCATGCACGGGCTGCTGACCGGACTGCTTCCGGTTACCCAACCCGGTTATGCCTTCACCCATGCCGCATTCAGTCTCGGCGAATTCATTCTCCTGCTCTTCCTGCTCAGGCCCAACTCCAAACAGAGATGGATGCGCGACCTCTTCTATATCTTTTCCATCGCCTTCCTTTCCGTGATCATTACGGTATATGCTCTTATGGGAGCCAATGCTTCCGCCAGCACCGTGCAGGTATTACAGAACCTGATCCTTCTTGCCGCCGCCATCTATGGCATCCTCCAACTGCTGAAAACAGAACAGGTTTTCATCTTCCAGCAACCCCTGTTCTGGATCATTATAGGCGCTATCGCTTTCAGCTGCATGCAGCTGCTCCTCGCCGTGATCCCTTCAGCCAAACCCGGCGAAATGGCCATCATGCAGGCATTGGTGGTAACCGTCCGCAGCCTCTTCTTCATTGTTGCAGCCGGTACTAAAATGAAAAACCCTGCAGTAAAGACTACAGGGTTCAATGATTTTAAATATTAGTACGCTGCTGTTCGCCGGAGGCGAAGAAATACAGATCACTCGCCGGGACGCGGGCGATCGGGCACCGCGTGAGTAATTGTATTATATTTTCATTTCAGGGATATCACCTTCAATCAGGAGCTTACCCGCAGTTTTTGATTTTATTTCCTCCACTGACACGCCCGGAGCACGCTCGATGAGCTTAAAGCCTTCCCCGTTGGGCAATATATCAAGAACAGCCAGGTCGGATACGATGCGCTTCACACAGTTCACACCGGTGAGTGGCAGTGAGCAGGATGGCAGTACTTTGGATTCGCCTTTGGGATTGGTATGCATCATCGCAACAATGATATTCTTGGCGCTGGCCACCAGGTCCATGGCGCCTCCCATTCCTTTTACCATTTTGCCGGGGATCTTCCAGTTGGCGATATCCCCGTTTTCGGACACCTCCATGGCGCCCAGCACTGTGAGATCCACCTTACCCGCACGGATCATGCCGAAGCTTTCCGCACTGTCGAAGATGGCGCTTCCCGGCATGGTGGTCACCGTTTCCTTGCCTGCATTGATGAGGTCCGCATCCACTTCTTCATCCGTAGGATATGGTCCCATTCCCAGCAAGCCGTTTTCAGACTGGAGCATGATGCTCATGCCTTCAGGAATATAGTTGCTCACCAGCGTTGGAATGCCGATGCCAAGATTTACATACATGCCATCACGCAGTTCCTGCGCAATACGCTTTGCAATTCCGAATTTATCTAAAGCCATAAAAGCAATTGAATGTGAAAAAAATAGAGACGATCAGAGTTTAACGGTCCTTCTTTCGATCCGTTTCTCATAGTCCTTGCCCTGGAAGATGCGATGCACATAGATGCCCGCCACATGCACATCATCGGGATCTATTTCGCCGGGTTGCACCAGGTGCTCCACTTCCGCGATGGTGATATCGCCGGCCTTGGCCATGGAGGTGGAAAAATTGCGGGTGGTTTTGCGGAAGACCAGGTTGCCCATGGTATCGCCTTTCCAGGCTTTCACAATGGAGAAAGAAGCATGAAGCGCATGCTCCATCAGGTACATCTTGCCGTTGAATTCACGTACTTCCTTGCCGGCGGCCACTTCCGTGCCATAACCTGCAGGTGTGAAGAAGGCGGGGATGCCCATACCGGCCATCTGTATGCGCGTAGCCAGGGTGCCCTGCGGAATAAGGTCCACTTCCAGTTCACCATTCAGCAACTGGCGCTCAAACTCTGCATTCTCGCCTACATAGGAACTCATCATTTTTTTGATCTGGCGCGTCTTCAGCATCAGGCCCAGTCCAAAATCATCCACACCGGCATTATTGGAAATGCAGGTGAGCTCCTTTGCACCACTGCGGACCAGCGCTGCAATACTGTTCTCGGGGATACCACAAAGACCAAAGCCACCCAACATGATGGTGGCTCCGTCCCGAATATCTTTTACTGCCTCATCGGCATTTGCAACAACTTTGTTCATAACTGACAAGCAAATTTAGACGGTAAAATTAAGTATAAAGGGATGGATGGACCGCAAACTCAGGGCGTTCTTTTCAACTGCACGGGAGACCTGCGTTTGGCCAGTGAGTCGAGCCTGCGCCTGACCGAGTCCATTTTCTTCTTCCCCAGGGAGTCCGGTCTTTTCCTGGTAATGGAATCCATTCTGATCTTTGCAATAGAATCCACTTTCCATCTTCGCAATGAATCAAGCTTCCTGGCGGTCATAGCAGCGGAATCAGAAGGCACCGGTGTTTCAGGCGGTTTATTGTATTGCTCCTCCCGCTTGCGGTTGGCGCGGGAGGCTATGGAATCGAACATCACCTTACTGATGTCCGGCCTTGATAAATAGAATTTATAACTTTTGACGAATTCCTCGCGGGTGATCTTATGCACCTGAAACACCTGATCGTACAGCTTCAGGGTTTCCGTTT
>NZ_JBQCGW010000177.1:0-7141 GCF_051955275.1 Pseudobacter sp.
ACCCCCACCAATCCTGAATCAAAAAAAAACAAAAATACCCAAAAATGTGGGCTGACCTTGGGTCAGCCCACTTTTTTTTCGCACTGCCCAGTCGCTCGCGTCCCCCGCGAGTGACTTCTATTTGCTCGCCTCCGGCGAGTACGGTGTTCCCCATAGGCGAGCAAGTAGTCCCCGCCTACGCATCTCCTCAAAAAAAGATTATGGAATAATCGGCTCTCCGGATCTCATTCTAAACTCCTGCGTATGGCTGAAATAAACATGGCAACCAACTCCGGCGGAGCCGGCGTTCGCCGTAGCAAAAAGTACTCTACCCGCGTAGACCTCACGCCCATGGTGGATTTGGGCTTCCTCCTCATCACCTTCTTTATTTTCACAACCAGCATGACTGAGCCGAAAGCCACCCGTTTAAATATGCCTGCAGATGGACCGAATACAAAAAGTTCTGAAAGCGGCTCTCTCACCGCCATCCTTCTCGAAAAGAACAAAGTGTTCTACTACCATGGCTCATTAAACGAAGCCATAAAGAACAATGCCTGGGCCACCTGCAGCTTTGATTTTGCTAACGGTATCGGGCAAGTGATCCGCCAAAAGCAAGCCGCCCTCGACCGCAATAAAACCAATGGCCGCAACGACCTCGTCTTCATGATCAAGCCTCTCGACGAATCCGCCTACGGCAATGTAGTTGACGCGCTTGACGAAGTACAGATCAACGAGGTGGACAGGTATGCTATCATGGACATTGACCCTGTTGAAAAAGAAATAGTACTCAAGCTAATTGCAAAGCAATCATCTCCTCAACCATAACCACTGTCATCGATAAAAACATCGGGATCAAAACCTGGCTTTCCTGCTCCCGGCCTTAAACAGCCTTTCCAGGAAAGCCAAAACTGAACGCAAAAGCATACCATTACAAACAAGCATTCAGAAAATATAAAGTCCACAACACTACAACATAAAGTATAGCCCCGAACCTGCGCCGGCATTCGCTTTGCTACAACAATAACCGTAAGTGTTGTTGCAAAGAGTGGGGCCGGCGCTTCACATTCCGCCCCAATTAAACTCTACCCACGTAATCGATCTGAATAACCCTGCCACCTCATCAACTCAAAACCATCCACCCTGTTTTCAACTCAAAATCCTGCCACTAAACCAACCCTACCCCAATCCATTTACTCCCGCTGACGCACCCGGTACCTCTCCCCCTCCCCGCACAAAGGGAAATTCGTGCCTTGGAACAACATCGCAAAAAACTCTTCCCTTTTCAGCGTGCTCATGCGTCCGTGGCTCGGTAAGGCGGCCTCAAAACCTGTTGCCCCGCAGCTCATCAAACCTACATAAGTCCCATCCTCCATCCCTTAGCTCCCCCAAAAACATATGGACGGCAGTTTTTGCAGCCGCACTTACCGAGCCACGGACGCTCAATCACCCCACAAAACCAATCACAGATTATTTTTTCGTAACTTGTTAACCGCACTTGAATTCCCCCACGTGCATCAACACCTAAATTAATTTTATGGCAATACCGGTAGTTAACCTCGCTGACTTCACCTCCGGCGATCCCGAATTGAAAAAATCCTTTGTCAACCAGTTAGGCAAAGCCTATGAAGACGTTGGTTTTGTGGCAGTAAAGAACCACGGTATCTCAGACGACCTGATTGCGGATCTCTATAAATACGTGCAGCAGTTCTTTTCTTTACCGCTCGACTCCAAAAAGAAATACGAAGTGCCCGGCCTTGCCGGCCAGCGTGGTTACACTTCTTTCGGAAAGGAACATGCGAAGGGCAGTGATGCGCCGGATCTGAAGGAGTTCTTTCAGTACGGACAGATCGTTGAAGACAATGACCCTGTAAAATCCGAGTACCCTGACAATGTGAAAGTGAATGAAGTAGAAAGTTTCAACATCACCTTTGAAAAGGCATACCGTGCATTTGAGAAGTCGGGGAAATCATTGCTGCAGGCCATTGCCCTGTATCTTGGTCTTGATGAGCATTATTTTGATGAGCATATCCATAATGGCAATTCCATTCTGAGGGCTATTCATTATCCACCGATCACATCAGAGCCGAAATCGGCCATCAGGGCGGAGCAGCATGAGGATATCAACCTGATCACCCTGCTGGTAGGCGCTTCAGCCGACGGGTTGCAGATCCTCACCAAACAGAACAACTGGGTGGGAGTAACTTCCTTACCGGAGCAGATAGTGGTGAATGTGGGCGATATGCTCCAGCGGCTTACCAATAACAAGCTGAAATCAACCACCCACCGCGTGGTGAACCCACCCCGCGAGAAATGGCATACTTCCCGTTTTTCGATCCCCTTCTTTTTACACCCGAAAAGTGAAATGAGCCTGGCGGCGCTTGACAGTTGTATCGATGCTACTCACCCCAAGGCATACCCTGACGCCACTGCCGGAGAGTACCTTGATGAGAGGCTCCGGGAAATAGGGTTGAAGAAATAGGGGTAAAGCACTGGTTTATTGTCTTTAGTAATGAATGGGTTACGGAACAAAATACCCATTTAGTTGAAACATAGGCTGGTGGCCGGATTTAACTGCCGGTTAACGGAAATCGTGCTAGCTTTGTATTGTATAAATAACTAAAAATGAAGGTTATGAAAAAAGTAATACTTCCATTTTTCGCGTTTGTAGCGCTTGGTTTTACAGTTGAAGCGCAGAATCTGGCGCCGGACCAGAATCCCCGGTATATGGAAAGCCAGCAGCGATACATGCGCATGGCGGATTCCATCAATGCCTGGCATAGCACTACTCCACAGGAAACCTATAAAGCCATCGATTACCTGGTAGATAAAAAAGAAGCCAGGGATGCCCGCCGCGCATTCCGTCGTGAACTGCGCATGGAAAGAGCCCGCTGGAACAACGATTTCTACTACGGCTATGGCGGTTATTATAATAACTATAATAATTACTATCCTGGCGGTTACCGTAATGGCTGGCGAAATAACTGGAACAACTATTTCTGGAATTCAGCACTGCCCATTGCAACCGGTATCGGTCTTTCCAGCTGGTGGTGGAGATAGTAACATTTAGTTCCACCCGATCGTAATACTCATCACAAAACCATTTGTATAAATAATACCAATATGAAGAAAGTTCTTTTGGCTTTTGCAGCTTTAGTTGCAGTAAGTGTTATCAGTGTATCCTGTGCCCACAAAGTAACCCGGATTGACCCTAATGAGCAGGTGGACCTCAGCGGCCGCTGGAACAATACTGACTCAAGACTGGTGGCAGAAGAAATGACCGAGACCATCATCAACAACAAATGGGTGGGCGATCACCTGGAAGCACATAAAGGCCAGAAGCCAGTGGTGATCGTTGGTTTTGTAACCAACAAAAGCCATGAGCATATCGAAGCAGAAACCTTTGTGAAGGATGTTGAACAGTCATTCATCAAAACCGGCCGCGTAAGACTGGTACAGGGTGGTAAGAAAAGAGAAGAGCTTCGCGCAGAAAAAGCAGATCAGCAAACCAACTCCTCCACTTCTTCCATGAAGAAGTTCGGAATGGAGCAGGGCGCAGATTATATCCTCCAGGGTTCTATCAACTCCATTGTTGATTCTCAGAAAAGACAAAAAGTGGTTTACTATCAGGTGAATCTCGAGCTCACCAATATCGAAACCAATGAAGTGGTTTGGATCGGCGACAAGAAGATTGCCAAATATGTGAAGAACTGATGAAGTAAATCCGGAGCCGTTTCCATGCAGATATTACCTATCAATAATATGAGAGCATTGGCTATGTTACCGCTGATGCTCTTATTGTTTTCCTGCGTTACTTACAATAACCGCATCGCTGATTATTATGCAGCCATGCGTAATAACAATTATACCAAAGCTGAAGCCACACTGGAGAAAACAAAGATCCTGCAGGCCAAACGCAACCGCCTGCTCTATCTGTTTGAAAAAGGGAAGATGGCCCACTTGCTGAAACAGTACGACTCCAGCAATATGTACTTCAATGAGGCCGATGTATTCATGGAAGATGTAAGGACCTCCGCTGGTGATCTCGCTCTGGGTACACTGCTCAATCCCATGATGCAGACCTACAAAGGGGAGGCCTTCGAGAAGTTCATGCTGCATTACTACAAAGCGCTCAACTACCTCTATCTTGGCAGGCCCGATGATGCATTGGTGGAAGCAAGAAGGATCAGCCTCAGTAACTATGCATTGCAGGACAAAACAAAAAGCGACAACAAATACAATGATGATGCCTTCTCTCTCATGCTACAGGGCATCATCTATGAACAGAGTGCTGACTGGAACAATGCATTCATCGCTTACCGGAACTCCGTTGATCTGTTTCTAAAAAACAATAACAGCTATTATGGTGTGGCAATCCCGGAGCAACTGAAGCAGGACCTGCTTCGTGCTGCGGAAAAGAATGGATTCACGGATGAGCTTGGCCGTTACGAAAAGCTCATGAATACCAGTTACCAGAAACATCCTGAAGCCCCCGGCGGCGAACTGGTGCTGTTCTGGGAAAACGGGCTGGCTCCGGTGAAGGAAGAGCAGAACTTCTTCTTCGCGCTAACTAAAGATGGGCTGGGAAACTTTTCCTTTGTTGACCCCTCCGGATCTTTCAACATCCCTTTCAATTTCGCATCTTATAATATCAGGAGCGCAGACCTGAAACTGGATGATCTTCGTTCCTTCAGAGTGGCGTTCCCCCGTTATGTAGAGCAGCCCACCTACTACCGGAGCGCCAGCATTTCTCTCAATAACCAGCAATACTCCCTGGAAAAAGCGGAAAACATCAATGCTCTCGCCTTTACCACCCTCCGGGAAAGGTTTTTGAAAGAAATGGGCACTGCGCTTGGCAGGCTGGTGGTGAAAAAACTGGCTGAAATGGCCGCCCGCCCGAAAGCTGATGATAAGAACAAAGACACAAAAGAAGCTATAGCCCTGGCCATCCAGGCATTCAACTTCGCTTCTGAAAAAGCGGATACCCGCAACTGGCAAAGCCTGCCACATACCATCTATTATACAAGAGTTCCCCTTCAAAAAGGTGCCAACCAATTGGTTTTCAAAGCTACCGGCCCTACCAGCCAGGATATCAACCTGGTAGTGGAAGGCAAGGGCGGCCAGCAAGTGCAGAGTGTGGTAACGCTCAGATAATCAATTTACTTACACAGTGCCCGGTAGCTCGCCTCCGGAGAGTTACTTATATTTTCGTCGCCTCCCGGCGACACAGTGGGCTGACCAAAAAAGGGATAGAGCCTTTACTCGGAGAGCAGTCGCTCGCGTCCCCGCGAGTGACGGGTATGCCGTCGCCTCTGGCGACACGGTGCTCGCCGGAGGCGAGCGAGTGCTCCCCGACTAATTGCAGGCTTGCTTCAACCGAAATCGACCCCTAAAATCCCACTTTGTCCTGCCGCTCGACCCGGTTTCTGACCACTCCCTGAATTCCCCCAAATTCTTCTCAACCTTTCTTGAATAAGAAAATCCGCTACCAGACTGCATTTCACGCAAAACTCATTACCCTCCTATGAAAATTACCTGTAGAAATAAGGTACTGTGTGTTGCATAGTACTAGAATTCTCCGTATGTTTGTGTTGTGAATGATCGATATCACCAAAAATTGAGCATTCAATGTATATGTTAATAAAAGTTGCACTGGTTGTTTTGTTATTGACCTCTCTGCTGACCGCCGGCATGGATGATCAGCAGACCAACGCAGCCAACGCTGCGGCAACCGAAACCGAAACAGTTTCCGAAGAAAAAGCAGTTAAAACAGTTTCTGCCGTAGAATCCGCATCAGGTTGGGCAGATGAGTTTACTCCCATTACTTTTGTCACTTTCAGATAAAGCAACCCAAGTATAGCCAGCCCCAAAGGGGCAAAAACGAACAAGTATGAATATTGAGAATACACAGAGCCAGATGCGCAAGGGGATTTTGGAGTTCTGCATTCTCTCCATTATCAGACGGGGTGAAGCTTACCCGAGTGATATTGTGGATGAAATGCGGGGAGCCAACCTCCAGATCCTGGAAGGAACCCTGTATCCCCTCTTAACCCGATTGAAAAATGCCGATATGCTTACCTACCGCTGGGTGGAAAGCAACTCGGGGCCGCCCCGGAAATATTTTTCCCTTACTCCAAAAGGCGAAGAGTTCTACCTGGAACTGCAGGCTACCTGGAATGAACTGGCGAATGCCGTGAACACCCTGGCCAGCAAAAGGGATTCTCTTCCTTCAACCGCAGGACCAACTTCCATTGAAACCAATCCTGATACTTCCAACTAACACTTCAACCGTCAAATAGCAGAACAATGAAAAAAGTCATCAATATAAATTTCCAGGGCAGGGTGATTCCCATTGAGGAAACGGCCTTTGACCTGCTGAAGCAATACATCGACAGTTTGCGCAGCTACTTTGCCCGGGAGGAAGGACGTGATGAAATTATCAATGATATCGAAAGCCGCATCGCTGAGCTGTTTTCCGAAAGACTGAAAAAAGGAGCTGTTTGTATCACTGATGAAGATGTGAACCAGATCAGCGCCAGTATCGGCCGCCCTGAAGATTTTGATGATGACGGCGGAAGCACCGGAACTCAGGAAACTGCAGGGGAAGAAGCCAAACAATCGCAGTCTCAGCAACAGCAGCAATCACAACCCGGCGCCGGTCAGTATGCAACCGGCCGCGGAAGGCTCTATCGCAATACAGACGATAAGATCCTCGGTGGTGTTTGTAGCGGCCTGGCCAATTACCTCGGTATAGACCCTGTGATCTTACGTATCCTGTTCGTGTTACTGGTTGCGCCTCTTTTCTGGGTGTATATCCTGCTCTGGATAGTTGTGCCTGGTAAATCCGTACAAACGAATATCACCAAACGACTTTACAGAAGCAGTGATGATAAGGTGTTTGCCGGTGTTGCCGGAGGCCTGGCCCAGTATTTCCATATCGACGCCTGGATCCCCCGGCTCATCTTTGCCCTGCCTTTGCTGATTGCACTGGTATCAGGCCCTTTCAATTTCTTCTTTGATCACGACTGGGGCTTTTCCATCGGGCCGAAATTCATCACAGGATCTTTGGGCAGCACCCTGTTCATTACTTATATCATCCTCTGGATTGCAGTACCGGTGGCCGTAACAGCCTCCGAGAAACTGGAAATGAGGGGCGAAAAAGTAG
>NZ_JBQCGW010000178.1:0-15399 GCF_051955275.1 Pseudobacter sp.
TATCGGTTATATCTATGAAGGCATGCCTGTGAAATTCCAGGTAGATGCATTCAACTACAATTCCTGGGGCGTACTGGAGGGCAAAGTGATCAGTATCGACAATGATTTCAGCATCGTGAATGACCAGCCCTTCTTCAAAGTAAAATGTGCACTCAGCAGCAATACGCTTACCCTGCCAAATGGTGTGGAAGGAAAACTGAAAAAAGGGATGACCATGCAATGCAGGTTCATCCTGGCGCGCAGGGGATTATTGCAGTTACTCTATGAGCGAACAGACAGCTGGATCAACCCCAACTCAAAGCACGGAAAGGAAATGCCTGTGAAATAATATCCAATCAAGTCCTATGCACCTTAAGAAAAACACCAAAGTAAAGCAACACGACATAACCGACTGCGGCGCAGCCTGTCTGCAGTCCATCGCCGCACATTACAATCTTCAATTGCCGATTGCACAGATCCGGCAAATGGCAGGCACGGATACCAAGGGAACCAATATCCTGGGGCTTGTGGAAGCCGCACAAAAACTTGGCTTCGAGGCCAAAGGCGTGAAAGGAAGCTATGAAGCCATGCTGGATATGCCGGTACCGGCCATTGCGCACGTGATCGTTCAGCAACGGATTGTGCACTATGTAGTGATTTATAAAGTGACCCCCGAAGAAGTGGTGGTGATGGATCCGATCGACGGACAGGCGCATACCATCAAAAAAGAGGAATTCCTGAAAACCTGGACCTCCGTACTGGTTTTGCTGCTTCCTGCGGAAACTTTCCGCGAAGGCAATGAAAAAGTATCGCATCTGCGCCGTTTCTGGATGCTGCTTCGCCCGCACAAGGCCGTTAGCATGCAGGTGCTCTTCGGCGCAGCCATCTATACCATTTTGGGCTTATCAGTTTCGCTGTATGTGCAGAACATTGTAGATCATGTTCTCATCGGTGGCAATACCCGGCTGCTGAACCTGATGGGTGTGACCATGCTGGTGATACTGGTATTACAGTTCTTCATCGGTGGGCTCAAAAACATTTTCGCTCTTAAAACAAGCCAGCACCTGGATGCCAGTCTTATTCTCGGGTATTACAAGCACCTGCTGAAACTGCCGCAGACCTTTTTCGATACCATGCGTGTGGGAGAGATCACCAGCCGTATCACCGATGCTGTAAAGATCCGCGTGTTCATCAATGATACGGCCATGGGTCTGATCGTGAATGTATTCATCGTTCTGTTCTCATTCATTGTGATGTTCATTTACCAGTGGAAGCTGGCCTTCCTGGTAATGTCTGTGATCCCTCTCTACCTGGTGATGTATTTTATCAGCAACCGCTTCAATAAAAAATGGCAGCGGAAAATGATGGAAGACAATGCAGAGCTCGGCAGCCAACTGGTGGAATCTCTCAACACCATTACCACAATAAAAAGGTTCGGACTGGAAGAACATGCCAATCTTAAAACGGAATCCCGTTTCATCAAACTGCTTAAAAGTATTTTTCATACGGGCATCTTCAATGTTCACCTCGGTAATGCGGCATCACTGGTAAACGGATTGTTGGTAGTGGCTTTACTCTGGACCGGCGCCTATATGGTGGTAGGCCGGTCATTAAGTGCCGGTGAGCTGCTTTCTTTTTATGCGTTGCTCGGTTATTTCACCGGGCCTGCCATGAGTATCATCGGTGCGAATAAAAGTATTCAGGATGCACTGATCGCTGCTGACCGCTTGTTTGAGATCATGGACCTGGAGCAGGAAAGCTCCACCAACAAGATCAAACTGGAAGCAGGAAAAACAGGAGATATCACATTCCACCAGGTGAATTTCCGGTACGGCACCCGGGTGGATGTATTCAAAGGGCTTGACCTGGATATACCGCAGAACAGTATCACCGCCATTGTGGGCGAGAGCGGCAGCGGCAAGTCAACGCTCATTTCATTGTTACAGAATCTTTACCCGTTGAGGGCTGGTCATATCACGATCGGTGACACCGATATCAGGTATTTCGATAATGAGAGCCTTCGGCAGCGGGTGAGCGTGGTGCCGCAACAGATAGACCTGTTTGCAGGGTCAGTGCTGGAGAATATTGCGGTGGGTGAGTTTGAGCCGGATATGCAGCGGGTGATAGATATCAGCCGGCAGCTGGGCATACTTGAATTTGTAGAGCAGCTGCCCGGAGGCTTCAATACCTGGATCGGTGAGCATGGCGTGAACCTTTCCGGCGGCCAGCGTCAGCGGCTGGCCATTGCCAGGGCTTTATACAGGGACCCGGATATCCTGATCCTCGATGAAGCGACCTCCTCCCTGGATCCGATAGCAGACCAGATGGTACAACTGGTTTTGCAAAGGCTGAGAAGGAATGGCAAAACGATCATTGTGATTGCGCACAGGCTAAGCACCGTGATGAATGCAGACAAGATAGTGGTACTGAAGAACGGGCAGTTGCAGGGGCAGGGTTCCCACTCACAGTTGCTGGAAGGGAATACCACTTATGCAGAACTCTGGCAACATCATCAGGGAATGATGGTGGGCGCTGAGGGTTGATAAGAAATGCTTTAACCAATAAGAATATAAAACCAATTACGAGAAACAACATTCTATGTACGAAACCCTTTGAATATGTTACAAATCACCACTATTTCTCACACTACCCGCGTGGCAACAAAGATCCGGACCTTAAGAAGGAACCGGGAATACTCGCAGGAGTATATGGCCTTGTTATTGAATATTTCCCAGAATGCGTACAGCAGGCTGGAGAATGGAAAAACACCAATCACTATCGACAGGCTTTACCAGATCAGTTCGATCCTGCAGACCAACCCCGGCTCACTGCTGGAGATGGAAGAAGTTGCAACCGTAAAGGAGTGGCAGCGCGCACGGTATTGAAATAAACATTCATAGTGAAATAAGCAAAAGGGCCGGGAGAATTCCCAGCCCTTTTTTACACGTATGCCTGACAGTTATAGTGTCTCCACTACAACCCCATCCAATGTCCGGGATGGTCTTTTTCAGCTGCATCCTACTTTCCGTAATGATGCAGCTAATTTCTTATTACACAGTTGGAAGACTGAGTTTAGAGAGAAATGCAGCCAGTCCACCAGCAATGGTATTAACCGCACCTGAAGCTCCTGAAGTCAGGATCAGCAGGCTTGCAGAAGTTGCAGCTACAGTAGGAACCAGAACACTGTTGAGGGTAGACAGGAGGCTATCCAGACCGGCGCCGCCATTGATCTCCATCAGCTCCTGGTTTGAGAGCGCGTTGAATTGATCTAAGCTTTTCATGATTACATTTTTTAAAAAGTGAAGGAAGATTTAGCCCTTTAAAATTGCCTACAATCCTCTTATTTACCTAACCATGAACAGTTTAAATTATAGCCGTCAGTTGTAGTTCAATTAAAAAAGGCTCCAAATCCTGGAGCCCTTTTACAGTATCTGAAAACCATGGCCAGATACTATATTCCCCGTCCAAAATGTTTCAATGGTAAGCATTACCGGTTTGGGGTGTTCCCGGTTGTTTGTTACCGTTAGTATCCTGTATTCCTGGCAGGGAGCCGGGACACTACGTGTTTTTAGATTTTGAGGCTGCCCAGCAGGTTGCCTACGATCCCTGCAACACTGTTCAGCAGTCCGCTTACAGTTGAAGAAACAGTAACCAGTGTAGTTCCTACCCCTGTTGCGGCAGCGCCGAGATCAGGAATGGCCAGCGTTACGGGCGTGCCAAGCAGATTCAGCGTAATAGTTGTAGATGCGCCTCCGTTGATATCCTTGCATTCCTGCCCGGAGAGTGGTTGAAAATTTGTATTCATGGTTATAGATTGTCAGTTAAACAAAGGGTGCAGAAAAGACCCGTACGGTAGCACGGGCCTCTTTGCTGTATGTTGATGGCTATACTTTCCCATTTACATACATAAAACCCGATACTTGCTGATCAGTTGCAGGGAAAGGATAAGCTGTCCCGGCAAGCGATCATCCTGATTAAACAGGCAGAGGAAGATTTCCCAGCAGTCCTTTTACCAGGTTAACTACTGTAACGAGGATTGGTCCGAGTACAGGAATGACACCAACAATTCCGCTAACTGTGTCAAGGATACCATCAAGAGCGCCACCGCCATTGATTTCCAAAGCTTCCTTCTCCGTTAACGGAGTGAATTGATCGAAGTTTTTCATAACATACTTTTTTAAAGTGAATAGGATTCTTGCATAAAGTTGAAGCTTCCCCGGATGAATACCTAACCATGAAAAAGCTAAATTATACGCTCTTGTTGTAGCACAAAAGCATGTAGTTATTTCGGGGCATGCAAATTGCATAAGATGTGGTAATTTATTTACACAATACCAAATCACATGCGAACAACCTGGATCATCCTGGTAGTGACGCTCCTTGCTGGCGCCATTATGTACTTCCTGGCACAGAAGCCTGATAAGACAACCGTTCATAACACCATTTCTTTCGGAAATACCCCGGACTCCATCCGCCGCAACACTACCCTGTACGTTGCTTATGACCCTGCACAGGTTTATTTCAGAGACAGCGGCTGGGCTACTGCAGATTCCTCGCCCCTGAAAGTAATCCCCCCGGACAGTGCGCTCAGCGCTTTCAACGGTCATGGCTCTGCCACCTTTTACCTCGATTACGGGCATCAGTATTTTTATGATATCGAGATCAGTAAACCGGCAACAGGACAACCATTTGGCATTACACTGGACCTCACTCCCGATCCCGGTAACAATACCGTCAATGTAAATGGCGTGGTTGACAGCCAGAATGGGAAACTGGATTTCAGCGGCCCCATGATGAAGATGTACAAAGCATTTGTAGTCAGCTATAACGCAAGAATTCCTGATTCGCTCAAATCCGTTGACAGTACCATGCTCAATGCGGAAAAAGTGATCACCATCATACAGAAATAACAAAAGGCCCGGCAGATCTGCCGGGCCTTTTGTTATTCTTTTCAAACTGCCTTATTCCAGGATCTTCTCGATCCTCGTCATCCTGCCTTCTTCATTCATTCCTTCAATGATCACTTTCAGTTTCCTGGAAATATCATTATTGTAAAATGTAAAAGTTGCCTTCTTATTCATTTTGTCTGTCAGCAGGTAAGGCGCCCAGTATAAAGTAGTGCGCACATCCAGCACATCATACAATGCAGACTCTTTTGAATAATCCGGAGAATAGAATTCCTTCACGGCAGCATATCCCAGCATCTTGTTCTTTTCCATACCACCAGGCACATTGCTGGCCGTTCTGCCTTCACCGCCCTTTTTGGTATACACCGCAATGGCGCCACCAGCTCCACCACCAAATGCACCAAAGAAAGGAGGACGGAACACTTTCACATAAGCCACATCCGCTACCGGTGTATTGGCCATCATGCTGGCATCTACCTGCATCTCGTTCAGGAAGAGCGTGGGTGTCTGACCGCGCCACTGAAGATTGGCACCATCAGGCCCACCGGCTCCCGTGATCTGCAAACCAGGTACACGGCCCTGCAGGAAGGTGAAGATATCGCGCGCAGACATGGCAAAGGGATCGTCCATCATATCAAATGAATAGGCATCCCCACCGGAGAAAAGCCCGCTTGTATATTTCGAATCCAGGATCTGCGATTTTGATTTCTGGCGTCCTGTAACGGTAACAGCCTCCAGGGTCTTCACACGCTTCGCGATCTCGGGCCGCAGCCGGTCCGCTTCACGCGCTATATAACGGCTGCGGTTAAGCGCTTGCGTATCCAGTGGGTTGTAGATCCTCCAGAGCGGATTGAAGGTAACCAGTGAAGGCGAACGCATGGACCCGTTGGAGAAATTGACCACGGCTGTTTCCGTAAGTTTCTGATTCTTGTTGAAACTATAGTACAGCTTCACGGTATCGAAGAATACCAGTCCCTGTTCCTCGAACCTGCCTTTATTATCAACAGGCAGCAGGAACAACTGACGGGAAGAATCCCTTGCCTCCATGAACACATTGAGCGAAGTGCCCTGCGGGATCTGGCTGGGATTGAGGCCTACCAGTTCTCCTTTGAGCGATAAATAATTTTCGAGCGGGTATTTGATCTGCGGCATTTTACCTGCTGCAAGATCATCCCAGTTGAAACGGCGCCATCCGTGCGTGAGCATCACCAGTTCCAGGTGATCCTGCACCGAATCCGCAGTGGAAGAAAAATAATAAGCAGGCTGGAAGATGAATCCTTTCAGTTCGTCGGTGAGCAGAAAACGGGAGAAGATATCTTCTTTGCCATCATCACTCACCGCAGCATCAGTAACAGATACGGAAAGATTGGAGCGAAGCGTGTCCGGCACATCGATAGTGAGTACATTCTTTCCGCGCCTCGTAACATTCTTGCCTGCGTCTATCAGATCAGGCAGGAATAGATAATCATTGTTGTTCACAAAAGTGATACGTTCTGCCAGCGCTTTCCAGTTACCATCGAAGAGTGTGACCTGGAGAATACCGCTGGGCAGGTTATCTGTAGGTATCAGTCCGCTGGTCATGAAATTGGAGCTCAGGTCAACCGTAGCCTTGTATACTACCTGCTGGTAAATATTTGCCACAATGAAAACCTTTTTCAGCTCCGGACCGGCATCCATGGAACGCTTCACCACAAAAGAGCGGCGGGGGCCGGTACCATTGATCTGCAGGACAGCACCTGAGTTTTTGATGCTGGGAAGTTCTGCCTTGTAAGCAGCGCCTTTCTCATCCTTCCATTCTGCCGTGTAGGTAGTACCTGCCACTGGCTCCAGTTCAAACTTGCCCATACCATCGTGCGCGCTGATAAAGCTGGCTACAGTGGCACCCTTCGCATCCTTCACCACGCCCTTCACTTTGATGGGGAAACCACGGCTGTCAGTTCCCTTGAAAGCGATATTGGTGGAGATCCCGGCGACCATGTCGCCCCCCTCCGGGAAGAATTTCAGCACGGGAGGTGCAGCTGCAGCAGCAGCTATGGCAGCATCATTTTTGGTTACCACCCTCAATGTTTTTGTATAGAGGAATGCTGAATCGAAATTCATCATCCAGTTGGTGTACGCGCGGAACACCACTTCCTGGATATTGAAGTTCTCAGGGAGATCGAAATGCGAAGCAGTGGATGCCTCGTATACCGGCAGCACTTTCCGTTGCAGCAATTTGCCGGTGGCCGGATCAATCAGTTCAGCATAAAAGTTCTTACTGATATTCGAAGGCAGGAAACCTGCCTGGATATAAGCCTTGAACCAGATGGTCTCGCCGGGATTGTACACCCCTTTATCGAAATGCACGTGAACCTTTTCCTGGGGAAAGCGTTCACCATATACATTGATCATCGAGTCGATCCGCTGGGCCTGGGAAGAGATGGCAAACACCATCAATACAGCCGTTGACAGGTAAGGAAGAATAAGTCGTTTCATGAGTATCACTTCTGGATGACAAATTACTGCGTTTATCATTGAATACCGGCAATTTTTTTTGTCTTTGATCTGTTAAAGGGATGTTGTTACCACCATCACCGGTCATCCATCCATGATTATGATATTAAATTATGATATTTGAGCATTATGAGCACTACAAATACCAACTCAGCTGAACTGTACAGAAGTTACCAGTCCTCCATGCGCCGTATTGCCGATATCCGTTACTCAGCTGCCGTATTGCAGTGGGACCAGGAAACCTATCTCCCCTCAAAGGGTGCGGCATTCCGCGGCCAGCAACTGGCCACACTCACAGAGATCGCACACCAGGAATTCACGTCGGATGCTCTGGGCGTACTGTTGCAGGAACTCAGTTCCCGGGCGGACCTGGATGCAGAACAGCAAAGGAATGTAGCCCTCACCCTGGAAGATTACAATCGAAATAAAAAATTCAGTTCCGCTTTTGTGCGCCAGCTCACGGAAGTGGTCAACAGGAGTTTCCACAGTTGGATGGAGGCCCGCAAAGCCAATAGTTTCAGCCTTTTTGCGGGTGACCTGGCAGAGCTGGTGAAGCTGAAAAAAGAAGAAGCGGAAATACTCGGCTACGAGCGCCATTGTTATGATGCCATGCTCAACGACCATGACAAAGGCGCATCCGTACAATTGCTCGACAAGGTATTTGACACCATCAGGCAGCCGCTGCAATCCCTGCTGGCACAGGTGCAATCACGCCCGCAGGTGAATAACAGTTTCCTGCAGCAGCATTTCCCTAAAGACAAACAATGGGATTTCGGCATGCAGCTCATCCGAGAAATGGGTTATGACCTGGAAGCAGGCAGGCAGGACCTTTCAGAGCATCCCTTCACTACCAATTTCAATTGCCGCGACGTGCGCGTTACTACCCGCATAGATGTGAACGATCTCGGTAACATGGTGTGGAGCTGTATCCATGAAGCCGGACACGCCCTGTATGAACAGGGATTGCCCGAGCCGCAATATGGTCTTCCCCTGGGAGAACCCGCATCCTACACTATCCACGAATCGCAATCGCGCCTATGGGAAAATCATGTGGGCAGGAGCCTCGCCTGGTGCCAGCATTATTTACCAGTGCTGCAACAGTATTTCCCTGAACAACTGCAGTCGCTGGACGCTATGACCTTTTACAAAGGGATCAACCAGGTAACGCCCTCGCTTATCCGTACAGAAGCGGATGAACTCACTTACCACTTCCATGTGATGATCCGTTACGAACTGGAAAAAGCACTGATGGAAAATTCCATCACCACCGCAGATATCCCTTCTTACTGGAATGAGAGCTATCTCAGGTATATGAACGTGAAAGTGCCTGACGACAGGCAGGGTTGCCTCCAGGATGTTCACTGGAGCCACGGAAGCTTCGGATATTTCCCAACTTACAGTCTGGGAAGTTTTTATGCAGCACAACTTTTTGCCATAGCTGAAAAAAACATCCCCGGGCTGGAGCATCAGATACAAAAAGGGCAGATGGATTCGTTATTAAGCTGGCTGCGTGAACAGGTTCACCGTTATGGAAGGATGTATACCAGCGAGGACTTATGCAAAAAGGTAACGGGAGAAACGCTGAACATCAGCTATTTTCTGCAATACCTGCAACGTAAATACGGAAGTATTTACGCATAACGAAACCATTATCTGTATGAAACAACTTCTACCCTTTATTCTCATATTGCTGGTAGTTGGCTCAGGCTGCAAGAAATTTATTGAAGAGCAGCAGGAGAAAGTATTGATGAATGCCATCACCAACGGCACCTGGTACATAGAAGAGTACCGCGAGAACAACACCGATATCACTTCTTCTTTCAGTGACTACGAATTTCAGTTCAATAAGGACGGCACTTTACAGGGGAAACGCACAGGCCTGGCCCCAGACAATGGCACCTGGCAGGCCAGTATGCAGAATGCGTCCTTCACTGCGCAGTTCCCGTCTGCCATCGATCCGCTGAAAAAAGTGAACGGCCTCTGGAAGATCACTGACAGCTATATGAACTACGTGGAAGCAGAGATGAAAGTATCCGAAGGAAAGAATTTTCTGCACCTCCGGAAAAAATAACCGTAAAATACAACCGCAAGCTATTTGACCTAAGTCAAACACATAAGTAAAAACCCTTATAAAATCAAGAAAATCAGCCAATGTAGACGATTCTCACCACCCTTTTTACGTGTTAACCCTTAGAAAGATGCTACCTTAGACATAAGGATCATCCATATATCTTATAAGGGAACACCACACCAATGAATCGAATAACCTGGCTAAACCTATGCCTGGCTGTTATATTATGTAACAGTACGGCCTATGCGCAGATCAGTGCTGCCTTCACGGCGAGCACTCAACAAGGTTGTGCGCCTGTGATAGTGCAATTCAATGATGCCTCAACCGGCAGCCCCACCTGGTGGCGATGGGACCTGGGAAATGGTACCGTCTCCTTCCTGCAGAATCCGGCCACCACATACTTCAATCCGGGAACTTACTCCGTTAAACTTGTAGCAGGTAATGATGCAGCTAAAGACTCAGTGACCCTCACTGGTTATATAACTGTACATGCACAGCCAACGGTGAACTTTTCCGCTTCATCCACTACAGGTTGTTTTCCGCTGCCAGTGCAGCTATCGGATCTCAGCGATCCCGGCAGCGGCTCCATCAGCAGCTGGCAATGGGATTTCGGGGATGGTGTTATCTCCAATGACCAGCACCCTGCCCATACCTATACCAGTGCAGGACAGTTCAATATCTCCCTTAGGGTGAAGAACTCCAACGGTTGTGAACAAACGCTTACAAGAACAAACTATATAAGCCTCCAGAATGGAGTGAAGGCAAACTTCAGCTTCTCTTCTCCCAACAGTTGCAAGGCTCCTTCCACTATCCGGTTCACCAACAGCAGTACCGGAACCGGTACGCTCAGTTATGTATGGGACTTCGGTGATGGCCAGACCTCAACCGATATTAATCCGGCGCATATTTATTCAGCTAATGGCAGTTTTACAGTAAAACTGATCGTACGGAATGCCACGGGTTGCACGGACTCCATCATCAAAGTGAATACCATCACTATCGGCAATACAGATGCTGATTTCAATACTCCTGCCCAGATCTGTGCCGGACAGCCGGTTACCATCAACAACGCTTCTGTACCTGCTCCTGCTTCCTCCCGTTGGACATTCGGTGATGGCAGCAGTTCTACTGCCCTGCACCCCGTAAAAACATTTGCACAGGCAGGAAGTTTCAACATCAAGCTGGTGGCCGATTTCGGCAACTGTAAGGACAGTATTACCAAAACCATTCAGGTAATTGCAAAACCCACCGCTGCTTTCACAGCCAACAATATCATTGGCTGTAAAGCGCCGCATACCGTTGACTTCACTGCCCAGACGCCTGGCGCTGTTGGCTATGAATGGTTCTTTGGTGATGGCAGCAAAGGCACCGGAGCAACCGCTTCGCATACCTATACTGCCAATGGCTCTTACTCCGTAAAACTGGTGGTGACCAACGCTGCAGGATGTACAGATACCATTCAGAAGAACCAACTGGTTCAGATCAAAGCCGCTGAAGTGAAGATTGGAGGACTGCCCCTGGAAGGCTGTGTGCCACTGGTGTTTCAGCCCGGTGTAACAGTTGTGAGTGCAGACCCCATTGCCAACTGGCAATGGTATTATGGAGATGGCGGCACTGCCAGCGGAATGAACACACAACATACGTACACTGCCGCCGGCAAATTCACTGTAAAACTGGTTTATACCACGGTGGGCGGCTGTACTGATTCTGTGGTGGTACGCGATGCCATCAAAGCCGGCAACAAACCCATTCCCGCTTTCTCTTCCAATCCTGCTGATGCCTGTGCAAATATGCCTATCAGGTTTACAGATCAGAGCACAGGAGCCATTGTGGATGAATGGGACTGGACTTTCACTGACGGCGGCCGTTCCTCAGAACAAAACCCAAACTACCTTTTCAAGGATACAGGATATTTTGGTGCAAAGCTGGTAGTGACCAGTAATGGCTGTAAAGATTCCATCACGCTGAACCGGGTGGTGCATATCCGTCCGCCTCTCGCCAGGTTCGATATCGTTTCTTCCTGCTTGTCGCGACTGTCAAGGAGTTTCGTAGACAGATCGATCGATGCCCAGACATGGCGTTGGGATTTCGGGGATGGCAACAGCTCCACGCAACAACATCCTTCTCATGCTTATGCGGCTCCGGGTAATTATACCATTACGCTTACCGTTACCAATGGAGGCTGTTCGCATACGGTGCAGAAACAGGTGAACATCATCAATGAAAGTGCAGCATTCACCATGCCGGCCACAGAGGTCTGCAAAGGCACAGCCTTGACGCTGGTGCCTGCAACCACCAATGCACAACAGATCACTGGATGGAACTGGAGTATCTTCCTGAATGGTTCGCTCTATGCAAGCGCTAATACGCAGCAGGCCAGATTCACCTTCAATGAGGCAGGCATATATACCGTTCAACTTCAGTTCTCAGACAGGAACGGCTGCCGGTACAACAATACAAAAACTGACGTGCTCCGCGTGAACGGTCCAACTGCCGCCTTTGCCCCGGCCAATCCTTCCGTTTGCCCCGGCTCAACGATCACTTTCAATGACCAGTCCATTTCAGACGGGCAGAACCCCATCAGTAACTGGACCTGGAATTATGGTGATGGCGTTACTGAAACCCGCAACACCGCTCCTTTTGAGCACACCTATAACACACCAGGGGCTTACAATATTCAGCTGACCGTTACAGATACAAAAGGTTGTTCACATTCCCGCACCATTACCAAAGCGGTGAACATCTCGCGCCCGGTGGTAAAATTCCATGCGCCGGATACGCTTTCCTGTGCAGGTCAACCCGTCCGTTTCTTGGACCAGACTGTGGCCGATGCAGGTGTGTATACATGGGACTTTGGTGATGGCAGTGGCTCTGCAGCCAATGCACCCTCACATGCATATACTGCAGAAGGATTATACACCATCAAGCTGGTGGTGAAAGACAGGGTAGGTTGTTCCGATTCCCTGACCCGGACTGCGTATATTGCTATCCGTAATCCGAAGGCGGCGTTCACAGCAGATAAAACCACTACCAGTTGTCCTCCGCTGGTGTCTGCCTTTACCAATCAAAGCCAGCACTTCACCAAACTGACCTGGGATTTCGGCGATGGCACAGGTTCCAACCTTCCCGCTCCTTCCCACTTCTATACCTATCCCGGAACTTACCGGGCCAAATTGCTGATCACCAGTGTGGGTGGTTGTCAGGATTCCGCATTTGCCACCATGGATGTGAAAGGCCCTACCGGCAGTTTCACCTATGATAAAACATCGGGCTGCGCACCTACTTCCATCGCGTTTACAGGAATCAGCAACACTCCTGCAAAATTCATCTGGGATTTCAATGATGGAACCACCAATATGACAGATGGCGCCAACTCCACCCACGGCTACACTTCAATGGGGGTTTATCTCCCCAAAATGATCCTGGAGGATCCACAGGGCTGCCGGGTACCCATTCCGGGCAAAGACACCATTCATATTTATGATGTGAGCGCTGCATTCAATAATAACCTGCAGTTATTATGCGATTCCGGCAGGGTGATATTCAATGACCAGTCTGTGTCCAACGACCAGATCACTGGCTATTCCTGGGTATTTGGAGATGGCTCAACGCTCAGCGGCCAGAAGAACCCGGTACATTTTTACAAGCAGGCAGGGCTGCACTCCGTTTCACTGAAAGTGACCACCCGCATGGGTTGTACCTCATCTGCGAGCCTGCCCCTTCCGATAAAGATCGTATCAGCACCGGTGGCGGATATCAGCAGCAGCCTGGGCGCCTGTGTGCCTGCTGTGCTGGGCTTCGAGGGAAGGTTGCTTAAACAGGATACCTCTTCCCTAATCTGGAAATGGAATTTCCGCAATGGGGAAACTGCTGCCGGTCAGAAGCCCGGTGAGATCAAATTCGCGACAGCAGGAGAATATCCCGTACAATTGATCGTTACTAATTCATCAGGATGTGCGGACACCGTGGTAAAGAAAGTGAATGCATGGCCATTGCCCGCACTGGATGCGGGTTTGGACCAGGTGATCTGTCGTGGGTCGAATGCAACTCTTACCGCTACCGGGGCAACCACTTACGAGTGGCAGACCGATAATACCCTGAATTGCCTGCAGTGCCCCACACCTTTGGCATCACCTTTGGAGAACAGGCTCTATCGGGTGAGAGGGATCAATGGATTTGGGTGCGAGGCCACCGATTCAATCAAAGTAACCGTGAAGCAACCATTTACAATCAGCGCCCACCTGGGCGATACATTATGCAAAGGGGAATCACTGCAATTGTTTGCCAGTGGTGCAGAACTGTATGAATGGTATCCCGGTACCGGGCTGGATAAACCAGGAGCTGACCGTCCTAAAGCAAGGCCCGACGCCTCTGTTACTTACAGGGTGGTAGGGAAAGACGATAATAACTGCTTTACAGACACAGCCTATGTTCCCGTGACCGTATATCCCTGGCCGGTAGTGAATGCAGGCGAGGATAAGAATGTGGGCTCCGGTTCCTCTGTTGGGCTGACAGCAACCGTATCTGCCGATGCCACCAGCATCAGATGGGTTCCTTCGCTTGGACTGAGCTGCGGCGATTGCCTTACTCCGCTCGCATCTCCCAGGCAAACAACCATTTATACGCTGGAAGCCAAAAATCAGGGTGGGTGTATTACCCGTGATATGGTAACTTTGTTTGTATTCTGCGACAACAGCAACCTGTTTGTTCCGAATACTTTTACGCCCAACTCTGACGGGCATAATGACGTATTCTATCCCAGAGGGAAGGGAGTATTCTCCATCCGCTCCTTCAGGGTCTTCAACCGCTGGGGCGACCTGGTGTTTGAAAGAACAAATGTTCAGCCCAACGACATCAACAGTGGCTGGAACGGCATGCACAAAGGGAAGACAGCCCCACCCGATGTGTACATCTATACGCTGGAAGTTGTTTGTAATAACAATACAATATTCAATGAAAAAGGTAATGTTACCCTTATGCGGTAAACTGCCCATTTTAATCCGTACCCTATTCAAAACATGAAGGAGCATTTCCTTTTGGATACCCTAATTAATACTGCTTGAAAAGAATCTGGCTTTGTACGATCATTTTACTGACGCTGCTGCAACAGGTGGCGGCCCAGGCCCCCGTGGCGGCATTCACTTCAAACAGGCAGTCTGGCTGTGCCCCTCTGGGCGTTGCATTCAGGGATCAATCCACCAATTCTCCCAAATACTGGAGCTGGGATTTTGGCAATGGTGAATTCTCCAACCTGCAAAACCCATCCATCACTTACTCCCAGCCAGGCACATACGCTGTAACTCTTACTGTCAGAAATGGTAGCGGAACCAATTCCATCACCAGAACAGATTATATAACAGTAACCAGTTCACCTACGGCCAACTTCATTGCATCAGCCAGTATTGCCTGCGCACCTTCCGAAGTGCGGTTCACGGACAGAAGTGTACCCAATGGCAACGTTATCACGGAATGGTACTGGGATTTCGGAGACGGCACTACATCCACAGATCAGAACCCGAGAAAGACATATACAACACCCGGCTTTTACACCGTATCCCTGAGGATCACGTCGGCAAGCGGATGCCAGTCATCCAGATCGGTAGCCAGAATGATTCGCATAACCAGCGGCGTTACTGCGGATTTCAATTTTACCGGGGCAGCTACATGCCGCCCCCCGTTCAATATCAGTTTCAGCAATCAGACCAGCGGACCAGGTACACTCAACTACCAGTGGATCCTGGGAAACAGTACAAATTCCACGGCAACCAATCCCACTACCACTTACGCCGGTGCGGGTACTTATAATGTTACCCTCACTGCCACCAGTCAGTACGGATGTTCACATACTGTCACAAAACCAGTTACCCTGGGCATCACACCCACCAGCTTTACAGTGCGGGATACTGCCTGTATGGATGTACCCGTAACTTTCACCAACGGATCCACTCC
>NZ_JBQCGW010000179.1:0-4700 GCF_051955275.1 Pseudobacter sp.
GGAGATCACCTTTAAATTAAAGAGCGAAAAGAATACCGTTACCGATATGGTGGTATTCACCACCCGCCCTGACACCATCTTTGGTGTAGATTTCATGGTAGTGGCACCCGAGCATGACATGGTGAAAGAGATCACAGCCACTGACCGTCAGCAGGCCGTTGACGAATATCTCCAGTATGTGCAGAGCCGTTCTGAAGTGGAGCGTATGGCTGAAGTGAAAAAGATCACCGGCTGCTTCACCGGCGCTTATGCCATCAACCCATTCAATGGCCGCGAAATTCCTGTCTGGATCTCCGAGTATGTACTCGCCGGATACGGAACAGGCGCTATCATGGCCGTACCCTGCGGCGATGAGCGTGATCATAAATTCGCTACGCATTTCGATATCCCTATCACCAATATCATCGGCGCTGCCTATGATGGAACGGATGCCAATCCTACAAAGGATGCCATCCTGGAGAACTCCGACTTCCTCAATGGCCTCGTAATGCGCGACGCCATCGGCGTGGTACTGGAGAAAGTGGAAGAGCTTGGCATCGGCAAACGTCAGGTGAATTATAAAATGCGTGATGCCGGCTGGAGCCGTCAGCGATACTGGGGTGAGCCATTCCCGATCGTTTTCAAGAACGATATCCCCTATGCGATGGACCCGAAAGACCTTCCCCTGGAACTGCCGCCCAGTGATGATTTCAAACCATCAGGCACCGGTGAGGGCCCCCTGGCCAATATCCCTTCATGGGTGAATATCTCCGATTCAGAAAAGCACGATACCAATACCATGCCCACGCACGCGGGCGCTGCCTGGTATTTCCTTCGTTATACAGATCCTCATAACAACAATGCGTTTGCGGACCGCAAAGCTCTTGATTACTGGGGACAGGTTGACGTGTACGTAGGTGGTTCAGAGCATGCCGTGGCGCACCTGCTCTATTCGCGCCTCTGGGTGAAAGTGCTGTATGACCTCGGGTTCCTCAGCTTTGATGAGCCATTCAAAAAACTGATCAACCAGGGCAAGATCACGGCTGAATCCAAATTCGTTTACCGCGTTCGCAATACCAACCAGTTTGTATCTGCCGGACTGAAAGATCAGTACGAGTCAGATCCGCTGCACGTGGATATCAATATCGTGGATGGACTGGAACTGGATATCGATGCCTTTACAAAATGGTCCCCTGATTTTGAGGATGCCACTTTCATACTGGAAGATGGTAAATACATTTGTGGAGCTGCCATTGAAAAAATGAGCAAATCTTATTTCAATGTTTCCAATCCTGACCAGGTAGTTGAAAAATACGGAGCCGATACCTTCCGGATGTATGAAATGTTCCTCGGACCGCTGGAAGCCAGCAAGCCCTGGGATGTAAAGGGGATCGAAGGTGTTCACCGATTCCTCAAGAAATTCTGGCGCCTGTTCTACGACGAGACCAAAGGACAGGTATGGACAACCGGAAAAGCCAGCGATGCTGAGCAGAAGGTGATCAACAAAGCCATCAAGAAAATTGAAGAGGATACAGAACGCTGGAGCTTCAACACTTCTGTAAGCGCCTTCATGGTTTGCGTGAATGAACTGAACAATCTAAAATGCAATAAGAAAGAAGTACTGGAAAAACTTCTCATCATCCTCACTCCCTATGCACCGCATGTGAGCGAAGAGCTCTGGCAACTGCTTGGTAACAGTGGTTCCATCCTGGATGCCGCTTATCCCGCAGTGGAGGAGAAGTACCTGGTGGAAACCAGCAAGGAATATCCTATTTCCATCAACGGAAAGTTGCGGACCACGCTGGAACTGAGCCTGGAAGCTACACAGCAGGATATCGAACAGGCTGTGCTTGCCAATGAAGTGGTGCAGAAGTGGCTGGAAGGGAAGTCGCCCAAAAAGGTGATCTACGTGAAAGGAAAGATGGTGAATGTGGTAATATAACATTACCTTTCAGTACCATGGAATCCCCTTTCAGCAATATCGTCCGGAGGTACCAGTCTACATTCCATCCCGTAGTGAAAACTGAGCCCGGCGAGAAAATGCTGTCCCTGAATCTTACTGAACAGAACCGTCAACTCAGCAATGAGGTGCTGGCTGATACGGGCCGTTTTTCGGGCTGGATCAACCAGCAACTCGAATCGGCAGGATGCCGCTATGCCATTGGCGGATACGGCGAAAAACGGAAAGTATACCAGACCCCGCTCTTTGCAGCGGAGCGACCCGGAGAAGAACCCCGCACGGTACACCTGGGCGTGGATATCTGGGGACCTGCAGGAACACCCGTATACGCATTCATGGGAGGCATGGTGCATAGTTTTGCGTACAATGCCCAGGATGGCGACTATGGCGCTACAATTGTGCTGCTTCACCAGCTGGATGGCCTTGCTTTTTACACCCTGTACGGGCATCTGAGCCTGAAAGATATACAGACGCTGTCAGCCGGACAATACATTATCTTTGGACAACCAATCGGTCATTTCGGTCCCCCCTCTGAGAACGGCAACTGGCCACCACATCTTCATTTCCAGGTGATCCTGGATATGGAATTGAAAGAAGGCGATTATCCCGGTGTATGCCGGTGGTCAGAAAAAGAGAAATACTTTTCCAATTGTCCTGATCCAAACCTGATCCTGCAATTATTGCCCACCTGAAGTTCTCCTTAGCGAATCCCCCTGCTGATTGTAAATGAACATTTACAATAACCCTCCATGCCGTGGTATGCCAATATTCCTGCGTATCACCTGATTCATTATTTGATCACCTATAAACTTTCTCTTATGTCATTCAATCTTCTCGATTCGGTGAAAGGATTATTTTCCAGCGACCTCATCAGTAAGATGTCATCCTCTTTTGGTGAAAGCGAAGGAGGGATTCAAAAAGCAATTGGTGGAGCCATTCCTGCGGTACTTACAGGTTTACTCAATAAGGCCGGTTCAACCGATGGTGCGGCCAGCCTGCTGAACCTGTCGAAAGACGCGGCCAGCAGCGGTATCCTGGGCAACCTCGGCGGCCTGTTGGATGGAGGCGGCAATCTCCTGGGCAAGGGCATGGATATGCTGAAGGGCCTGTTCGGGGACAAGACCAATGCCATTACCAGCATGATCGCCAATTTCAGTGGTATCCGCGAGTCCTCTGCTTCCTCACTGTTAAGTGTAGCCGCACCAGCTGCTCTGGGCACGGTAGGCAAACAGGTTACGCAAAACAATCTGGGCGTGAGCGGGCTCACCAGCTGGCTGGCACAGCAGAAAGACAGCATCCTCGCCGCCATCCCATCAGGATTGAATATAGCCGGCGCACTGGGCCTTGGCAGTCTCAGCGACCTGGGAAGTAAACTGTCAGGTCTGGTAGGCGGGGCCACCGGTAATGTAAAACATGTGGCAGGCACTGCCACAGCCTACGCGCATGACACGGCTGAAAAAGCGAAAGGCGGCGCCAAATGGCTCTGGCCTTTATTGCTGGCACTGCTGGTGATACTGGGCCTGATCTATTTCCTGAGAGGCAGGGGGCATAAAGAAGAGTTGGCTACAACCCCCACGGAACAGACATCCCCGCCTGCCGATACGATTGCCAGTAAGCCGGTTGTCCCTGCCCTGGAATCTATCAAGGTGAAACTGCCGGACGGAACTGAGCTGGATGCCTACAAGGGTGGCATCGAAGACAGGCTGGTGGCTTTCCTTAATGATCCCAACTCAAAAGGAGGGAAGGATGTGTGGTTCGATTTCGATAACCTCAATTTCAAAACAGGCAGCGCAGACATTACAGAGGAAAGCATGGTGCAGGTGAATAATATCGCAGCTATCCTCAAGGCATACCCGAAATTGAAGATCAAGATCGGTGGATATACGGATAAGAGTGGAGACGAGAATGTGAATATGAAGATCTCGCAGGACCGCGCCAATTCAGTGTCCAATGCACTGAAAGCAAAAGGCGATGGCAAACAGATAGCCGGCGCTGAAGGTTATGGATCGAAGTTTGCAACTGCAGCTGCAGATGCACCTGATGAAGAGCGAAAGAAGGACAGGAGGATTGCCATTGGTGTCAGGGAAAAATGACGATGAACCGGCAAGCATAAGTAAGGGGCCGTCTCGATGGAGATGGCCCCTTTTTCGTTTCGCAGTGCCCAGCCGCTCGCGTCCCCGCGACTGACTTCTATTCCGTCGCCTCCCGGCGACACGGTGCTCGCCGGAGGCGAGCGAGAGGTCCCCCAATAATAGTTAGAGGTAAGTAAAGGTGATCAATCCGGAGGAATATCCTGTGGCTGTTCTTTTGATGATACGGCCCTGGGTGTCGAATTCATTGGTGAATGTGGTGGTCTGATGGGAAGATCCGTTGATCACTTCCTGTGTGGCATTTCTTCTGCTGAGCCAGAGCTCAGGAAAATATTCTTCGGTAAAGATTACCAGGTTGCTAGTAAAGTTGAGTGGATTCAGGCTGCTGTGGTTGGTGTAATGATAGTGATTTGAACCTGCGTAACGATCGGTGAGGCCATGGTCAGTGCTGTAATACAGCGTATCATTTCCGGATGCATTTTCAATCAGGTGTACATCTCCCTGCGGATTATAACCAAGCAGGAAATTACGCGCTGGCTGCGGGTATACATGCAGTTGATAAGTGTAACCGGTGATCCTTCCTGCCAGATCATAGTTTACATTCTTTTTGCTGGAGATCAGTTGACCATTCTTCCATAAACTGCAAGAATCGATCTTTTGTCCATTGTAAC
>NZ_JBQCGW010000180.1:0-5934 GCF_051955275.1 Pseudobacter sp.
TCAATCACTGGGCTGTCAATGACGGCAAACCGATCGGTGGATATGCAGGCGCTATCGCAAAAATAGATGAACACCGGTATGCAATGGCCAGCCGGTATTTCGGAGTCTATATCATCGATATAAAAAACAAATCAGCGCAGCACCTTCAACACGATGGTGGTGATGCGCAATCCATCCTCAACGATTATTGCCGCAGTCTTTTTATATCCCGGCAGGGTACCCTGTTTGTTCATAGCCGTGGCCTGAGTTATGCTTCTGTTGAAGCTTCCAGGCTGCAGGCAGTTACGCAGCTGACCGATAAGGAAGGGTATCGCTACAGCTCAGTGGTCAATTGTTTCCTGCGTGATCATCAGCAACACCTATGGATCGGCACCAATGCAGGCCTTTTTCAGCAGGATGCAGCCGGTATTCCGGGTAAAATGATACGTTACACCGCTGAAGAGCGTGTTAAGACCATCCGGCATATTGCGATGGATAGGAAGCAGCGGATCTGGGCTGGCACCTTCGGCGCAGGGTTGGGAAGACTGGAACATGATCAGTTCATTCCCGCATTCAAAAGAAATGATCCTGCCGCTCCTGCCCCATTCCCTTCGGATATTTATGCCATCATCCGGAATGGCGCGGAATTTCTGTTATGCTCCAATAACGGCATCACAGCATTTGATCCCATCAGCGGCAAAGGCAGATCCTTTATCGGGCATCCTGCATTGGGCGCCGTAGCCAGGCATCGCACTTTCTATGCCCTCATCGATAGCCGTGGCAATTGGTGGCTGGCGCAACGGGAAGGTCTCTTTCATTTCAATCCACAAACGCAGCAACTCACAACAGTGCCGGTGCCCGGGCAGCAGGGCGATCAGAGTATCCAGACCGTAGCGGAAGACAGTGCCGGCAATGTATATGCAGGTGGATTTACCGGACTATATATTTACACAGCCGGACAATTCAACAATCCAAAGATCATCCGGAAACAGGATGGGCTCTCCAGCAGCAATATCACCGGGCTTATCTGCGATCAGAATGGGGATGTGTGGATCATCGGGAACCGTGGCCTGGCGCGTTACAGGCCTGCCACCAACGAATTGGAAAGCTTTGATGAGAAAGATGGATTGCTGGCAGGAAACCATAAATTCTCCGCCTATTATTTAGCGGAGAACGGAACAGTTTACATCGGAAGTGAAGATGGCTACAATCATTTTCATCCTGATTCACTGGGCAGCAAATCCAATCCCCTGAAACTGCATATCACACAGCTCACCCTACAGGATACACTGATGAATATTGCCGGTTCAGGTGTACTAACGCTTCCCTATAACCGCAATAATGTTCAGTTCTCTTATCTGGCCGTGGATTATAAAACGGGGCCCTACCTGCAATACCGGTACAGGCTTACGGGGCTCGACAGTCAGTATGTCTATGCAGGCCGCCAGCGGACTGCCCGTTTCAATAACCTGAAGGCCGGCAGCTACCGGTTCAATGTGGAAGTGTCTGCCAACGGAAAGGACTGGTTCAAAGCGGAGCCATTCAGCTTTGTTATAGAACCAGCATTCTGGAAAACGCCCTGGTTCCCTGGTCTGTGCTTTTTAGCAGCATTGTTGCTTGCTTATACCTGGTACCGCATCCGCATCCGCCAGGTGCAGAAACAGGCGCAGCTGAAAGCCGATTATGAGATCAGGTTGAACGACCTGGAGAACAGCGCCCTGCGCGCACAGATGAATCCGCATTTTATTTTCAACTGCCTGAATACCATCAATGCCTTCGTGAACAGGAACGACAAGGCGCAGGCCAATCAATATATCAGCCGGTTCAGCCGCCTGATCAGGCTGATACTGGATCACTCGCGGCAAAGAAAGATCAGCCTGGAAGAAGAACTGCAGGCACTGGAACTCTACCTCCAGATAGAGCAGGTTCGCTTTGAGAACCGCTTCAGCTACCGCATAACAGTGGATGAAAACATCGAGCCAGACAATACAGCCATTCCAGGATTATTGATCCAGCCCTTTGCGGAAAACGCAATCGTGCACGGATTATTACCCGTAAAGCGGCCCGGGATACTGAATATTATTGTTTCAAAGAATAATGCAGGTATTTCCATTGTTATTGAAGACAATGGCGTGGGAAGACAACAGGCATTGGCCAACAGGCCTGATCACCAGGCGGTACAACGCTCGCATGGAACGGATATCACCATGAAGCGCGTGAGCCTGTTCAACCGGCAACACGGAAGCGACTGGCAGCCTGTTATCACCGACCTTTATGATGAACAGGGAAATGCGGCAGGCACCCGGATTGAGATCCAACTGGCGCTGGAAACATTGATCTAGTCTATATATATCCGTTATACCACAGAGCGGTAATACTCAAGGTAGCAAATCCAATCCAGCAGGATATTTTTGCAGTTGAATCTGCTTTCCGCTCCCACCCCGTTTTTTGTATTTCATTCTCCCCTAATTTTATCTCCGATATTTCTCCCCACCACCGGAATATCTTCTGATAGCAGCAACAAGTCAACAACGATCTCTTCACCCGGAGATCTGCAACCCGGATCATTCAATCAGCATTTAAAGGAATTCACTGCCTGGCCTTTTTTAAATGACCAGCCGGATATCCTTTGCCGTAGCAGGTTTCACCCCTCTCCTGCTATGTTAGTAACTACATATCAAAAACATTATGGCAATAGCTCACAGCTTTTGACAGGGCCATGTACTGCGCCCTTCCCAAGCAGGCCAGGGAATCCGAAAACCTGTAAAAGAGTAGGACTTATCATCACAATGTTTGTATTATGAAAAAGAAAACGCTCACCAAAAAACTGGCGTTGAAAGTGAAAAACGTATCAGTACTGTCTGACAGTGCAAGTGCAGCTATCAAAGGTGGATTGACATCACCAAGATGCTCTGATGGCACCTGCATCACATGCAAACCAAAACAGTGCAATTCTGACCTCTGCAGATAAACAGCAGCAGGGAATAATTTCCGCACTAACAGCAGGGCGCTTTTCAGGAGGCGTTCTGCTGCCTTTTATGGAAGGATCCGGTAAAGAATGTAAATCATGAATACAAATATTATTGAAGCAGCTCCCTGGCTGACGGATGACCAGCAACAGCAGTTCCGCAACATGCTTGGCAGAATTACAGCAACCGTGTCAGAGAAATTGCAGAAGGATCAGGTGGGATCTTTCTCAAGCGGTATCATGGGAGGGAACGCAGGCGCTGTTTTGTTTCTGTTCCATATGGCAAAGTTCAGTGAAGATGAGTTGCTGCAGGAGCAAGCCGTTGAAATGCTGGAACGCCTGCTGGAAAAGGCCGGAGAAGAAA
This sequence comes from Pseudobacter sp., assembly GCF_051955275.1. Taxonomy (NCBI): domain Bacteria; kingdom Pseudomonadati; phylum Bacteroidota; class Chitinophagia; order Chitinophagales; family Chitinophagaceae; genus Pseudobacter; species Pseudobacter sp. The sequence continues at coordinate 3,312 of NZ_JBQCGW010000180.1, forward strand.
CCGGTCATTCCCTCTTTGCAGGATTACCAGGAATGGTTTGGCTGTTGCTGTATCTGCAACGGGAAGGATTTATTGATGAAGATGCATCACTGATCAGTGATGAGCTGCTGGATCAATTGTGCGATGCAAGCCTCATGATGATGCGTGCAGGGCAATACGATTATATGCACAATGGACTGAGTACAGCTGTCGCCCTGCTTTGTTCGCCCGATCATGTGCACAGCAGGAAAGATTACTTTGAAGCCGTGGTGGCCGCCCTCGATACAACAGCCATACGCTATGCAGATGATGCTGTCTGCTGGGAATATCTTTATACGGAAACACCCGGACAGGGCGTTTCCCTGGGCTTGTCGCATGGCAGCCCGTCAGTGATCAGCTTTCTCTCAAAACTTTGCCAGTTGGGAGTTGCCACGGATGCCAGCCAGCAACTGTTGCGAAAGGCCGTCCGTTTTATGCAGCTCCACTGCGATGCTGGCAGAATGGATTGTAACTACCCTTCCCTCATACACCCCGGCACCCTTCCTCCCTATGATCCTACCCGGCTGGGCTGGTGTTACGGAGATATGGGCATTGCTGTGAGCCTGATCCATGCATTCAATGCTACAGGGGATCTTGAATATAAGCGGGAAGCAGACCGGCTGATCTCGGTTATCCGGCAACGTGATGATGGTTTCAGGTGGATGCGGGACGATGCAGGGTTTTGTCATGGTACCTGGGGAATCGCCCATCTCTTTCTGCGGTTCTACCAGTATGCGCAACACCCTGCACTGAAAGAACAGGCAAGGTACTGGATCAGTCATTCACTGCAACTTACAAGAGAAACGGAAACCGGAATGGAGATTTCGCTGAAGGAGTATGATAAAGCTATCTGGAGCAGCAATATCGATGTGCTGAATGGCTTGTCCGGCGTGGGCCTGATAATGTTAGGGATGCTGTCTGACGAAAGCGCTTCATGGGATGAGGTCTATTTTCTTGATATCAACAAAATGGTATGATCAGGGTCAATGGGAATAAATACCTGCTGCGGGCACCTCTTTTTCCGGTGCAGCGGATGAAACAATGCCTGGAAGGCGATCATGAACGATGGATGCAACAGGAAGCCTTTCTGTATGGCCTCTACCTCTCTTCATCCGAACTGTACCAGGAATTCCGGAAGCAGGAAGCCGCCGGGGAATTGAAGCACAAAATGCTGCAGACGCTCCGCAAATACTGGATCAGAAGCAGCACGCGTTGCACGCCATACGCCAATTTCGCGGGATGCGCTGTAGGCAGTGCAGGTGAACGAACAGCTATAGTGATGGGCAACATACAGCAATTAGCCGAATCATGCAGACTGGATATGGACCTGCTGCATCGTTTTGTTGATACTGCTGCTACGCAGCCCGGCATGGTGACACAACTGAAATGGATCAAAAATAATTCTCTCTACAGACAAGGCAGGAAGATCCGTTATGTACGGCATGAGCTGGTCAACAACAAACGGAAATATTTCCTGTCGGAAGTGGCTTACAACAATGTATTGTGGCAGCTGCTTCAGCGTTCTTCAACCGGTGCTTCTTATGCAGACCTGGAACTGATATTACTCGAAGCAGGACTGGATAAAGAAGAAGCAGGTGTTTACATACAGTCCCTGATCCAAAATCAATTATTGCTGCATGAGCTGGAACCTGCTATTTCCGGTGCGCCTCCTATGCTGGACCTTATTCAGCGTTTCTCTGCATTTGAAGATCTGCAGCCACAGGCCGCGCTCTTGCAGGAGCTGGATACGATATTATCGAAAGATCATTTCAGCATTGACAGGCTGCAACGGGTAATAAAAAAAATGGATGAAGCAGGGCTTGACCGTTCAGGTGTTCAAACCCTGTTCCAGAGCGATCTCTACCTGCATACATCAATAAACAGCATTTCCGCCAAAGTGCTGAATGAAGTGGTTGGCGAAATAGAAAAACTGATCAGGGCCATTTATCCATTTAAAGAAAAGTCAGATGACCTGACAGTTTTCTGCGATCGTTTCCGGCAACGGTATGAAGAACAGGAACTACCTCTGTGTGAAGTGCTGGATGTGGAACTGGGTATTGGATATGGCAATTACAACAATAATACGGCATCATTAGTGAATGACCTGGAAATACCTGACAGGCATTCTTCCATCGGTAACCGATTTGCACAGTTGCTGCAACAAAAGATACAGTCATCCTCTTTAAACCATGAGCCGGTTGTGCTAACCGATGATGACCTGGATGAACTGATAAAAGCTTCCGGTGATGATCAGGGATACAGCGGTATTCAGTCTGCCGGCATTCTGGGAAGTTTATATGGGAAGAACGCCGATGAAATAGATGCGGGCAATTACCGCTTTTTCCTGAGACTGATCAACGGGCCGGGTGGTGCCAACCTGCTGGGCAGATTTTGTCATTTGCATGAAGATATTCATCGAATGACTGCTGAAATTACGGCCAGCGAGGCGGCCTTATTGCCTGCCGACACGGTATTTGCGGAGATCATCCATTTGCCTCAGGACAGGATCGGAAATATCCTGCTGCGGCCTGTATTGCGCGATTACGAGATCCCTTTTCTGGGGAATTCAGGTGCTGAATTAAAGAAGCAGATAGGCGTGGATGAC
>NZ_JBQCGW010000181.1:0-72429 GCF_051955275.1 Pseudobacter sp.
CCAATATCAGCTATGGCCTTCCCGTGATCGAGCAGATCCGCAAAGCCACCCAAAAGGTCTGCGATGTGCACCTCATGATCCTGGAACCTGGAATGTATGCGGAGGCATTTAAAAATGCCGGAGCCGATATACTTACGGTTCACCTGGAAGCATGCGTGCACCTGCACCGTAACCTGCAACAGATCCGCAGCCTGGGCATGAAAACAGGGGTTGCCCTCAACCCGCATACACCCGTAAGCCTGCTGCAGGATGTGATCCAGGATATCGATGTGGTGCTGATCATGAGCGTGAACCCCGGTTTCGGTGGACAGGCATTCATCCCGCATACCCTCGAAAAGCTCAGGCAACTGCGCCGCATGGTGGATGAAAAGGAACTTTCCACCATCATTGAAGTGGATGGCGGTGTAACACTGGAAAATGCTGCTTCCATCATCCAGGCCGGCGCCACAGCGCTGGTGGCTGGCAATACTGTATTCAAATCCCCGGATCCGGTGGCTACCATCGCCAAACTGAAACAGGTTGGGTGATCCGGGAAAATCTACTAATTTCGACAGCACAAAAAATACTGCCGGTGAGAGCTTCCCTGCTTACGTTGGTTTACCTGATACTGATCCTCCCCCAGGCCGCCCTTGCCCAGAAAAAGCCAGCTGTGCTTTCAGGCAAAGTGGTGGACGAAAATGAAAATCCACTCTCCCGGGTGTCAGTAACGGTACTGGGTAAACGAAATGGTGTTCTCACTTCCGACTCCGGCACATTCACCATGCAGGTGCCCTCCGATCAGGCATTCGCACTGGTGTTCACTTTCACCGGCTACAAATCCGTTCAACGTAATTTTTTCCTCAGCGAAAAAGAATCCGAATACGTAGTGGTAAGCATGGAGCGTGGCTCAGGCATGCTGGACTCCGTAGTGGTCACCGATCAGCGGCAACGCCGCGAAGCCGGGCTGGTGGTGATCAATCCCAAACACGCCATCAATATCCCCTCCCCCGGTGGTGGCATCGAAAGTCTTATCAAAGTATTTGTTGGGTCGAATAATGAACTCACCTCCCAATATTCCGTCCGTGGTGGTAACTACGACGAGAACCTGGTTTATGTAAATGATTTCGAGATCTTCCGTCCGTACCTCGTCCGCAGTGGACAACAGGAAGGCCTCAGCTTCATCAATCCTGAACTGGCACGTAACGTAAGCTTCTACAATGGCGGCTTTCAGGCCAGGTACGGAGATAAGATGAGCTCTGTACTGGATATCCAGTACAAGAAGCCCAAAACATTCGGAGGCACCGCTTATATCGGTCTGCTGGAACAGGGACTGCATTTTGAAGGCGCATCAAAGAACGGGAAGTTCACTTACCTCATCGGGGTCCGCAACAGGAGCAACCGCAACCTGCTCTCCAGCCAGGATACCAAGGGCAACTACGTTCCTTCTTCTTCCGACCTGCAGGCACAGTTTACTTATCAGATAAACGCAAGAAATTCCATAGAACTGCTGGGCAATATCTCCCAGACCAAATTCACGCTGATACCGGAATTCAGCCAGCTCACCAGCAGCGTGTTCTCGCCGTATTTCAGCGCCAACCTGGGCCTCGATATTTTCTTCGAGGGTCGGGAAGAAGACCGCTACCGCACCAATATGATCGGCATTTCCTTCATTCAGCAGATCAGCAAAAAACTGCGCCTTAAATGGATGGCCAGCCGTTTCGAGAACGACGAAAAAGAATCCCTCGATATCACCGGCGCCTACCTCTTCGGAGATCGCTCCTTCGATAAAGGAAAACCCGATTTCGGCATGATCACCAATCCGCTCGGCTCCGGCGTTTACCAGACTTTCGCCCGCAACAAACTCAATATCGGCCTGTACAATTTCTCTCATAAGGGAAGCTACGATCAGGGCAGGCATTTCATACAATGGGGACAGTCAGTAGAACGGCAAACCATAACCGATAAACTGAACGAATGGGAATACCAGGATTCAGCCGGTTACAACCTGCCCTACAATCCCGATATGTTCCAGCTGAGCAGGGTCACCAAAACAAAAGCGGATATCGATATCCTCCGCCTCAGCGGCTATATCCAGGACAATATCATTTTCAGCGACTCGGCCGATTTCAGCATCCAGGCTGGTCTCCGTTACAATTACAATGATCTCAACAAGGAGTTCCTGCTTTCCCCCCGCGTGGGCTTCAGCTGGAAGCCCTCCAACTGGGAAAGGGATATTATCTTCCGCGGTGCCGCCGGTCTCTATCACCAGCCTCCCTTCTACCGCGAGCTACGCCGCTACGACGGTACCATCAACCGTGATCTCAAAGCACAGAAAAGCTGGCAGGTAACTGCCGGTCTCGATTATAATTTCAAGAATGGCAACCGTCCATTCAGGTTCACTGCCGAAGCCTATTACAAGAATATGTGGGATGTAGTGCCTTACGATATCGATAATGTACGCATCCGCTATTTTGGTGAGAACCGCGCAAAAGCATACGCTGCCGGACTTGAGCTCCGCCTCTTCGGAGAGCTGGTGAAAGACGCGGAATCTTGGGTGAGCCTTGGTTTCATGCGCACCCGCGAGGACCTCGATAAAGACACTTATTTCGATTATACCCTGGATGCCAACAACAAACCCATCGACAGTACCCGGCGCGAAGCAGGCTGGCTCCGCCGCCCTTCAGACCGCCTCCTTACCTTTGGCATGTTCCTCCAGGATTACCTGAGCACCAACAAGAACTTCAAAGTATACCTCAACTTTCTATACGGCAGTAACCTGCCCTACAATATTCCCAACAGCGTGAAATACCGAAACGCGCTGGAGATCGATCCTTATATCCGTATAGACCTCGGATTTAGTGCCCTGCTGCTCGACAGCGAGAAGAGCAACCGGCGCAGCCATAACCCTTTCCGCAACTTCGAGAATATCTGGGCCACGCTGGAAGTGTTCAACCTTATTGACCGCGACAATACCATCAGTTATCTCCTCATCAAGGATTTCAGCAACACGGTGTACGCCATGCCCAACCGCCTGACGCCCCGCCTGATCAACCTTAAACTCATCGCACGTTTCTAAGCCACAGGCTGGCATATTATTTTCCAACTGTCATCCTTAACCGCTATTGTGCTTCATTTTATTCCCATTTCCCACGGCATTCCATTTTTGGGATATTCCGGGCGCATGGCAACTTTGTAACAAACTGATTGTCAATACATCTCAATATTGGCACCAGATTAGCAATTTGATATACATCAACCGAACTTATAAAAACAAATACAAAACAAAAACAAACTAAATACAAGTTATTGAATAGAGGATAAGGTAAGGTTGAGGTCTCTGGTAGTAGCAAATTGGCAAGTTTAATGATTAATGGTAAAAGGTTATTGGTTAGAAGCCATCCCTGGTAAGGATGTCACATGAGGCTGTCTCATCACTGGGACAGCCTTTTTGTTTTGCCTTCTCGGGTTTATTAAAATATAGTTGGGAAACATACCCACACCTGATGGTTCTTTGATGGAGCAATATGTCCGCATCCATCACCCTGATAAATCTGAAGAGTTGCCATGAATAATATTGAACTGACTTGAACGAATGGAATTGATTGAAACGAAATTGAACCAGATCTGATTTGATCTGATTTGATTTGTTTTGATTACAGTGAACCGGGTTGCTTTCTTCAGTAAACCCTCACCCTGTCAGCAAACCTGATAATACTTTATGCAAGCACATAGTACAAGAACTGTTGCACCGCCACCCCTATTAGTGAAGGGATATGCCTTCCCCGGCCTTGAAAACATACGATCATCCCACAGCCCGGCTTTGCAACATGGCTCTAACATACCCTACCACAGTTCAATCAAAACCTCCATAGGGTGTGGGTATGTTTTCCAGCCGGAAAGGCAAATCCCGGAACGGGTGCATTTTCCCAGCGTTTTCCAGGTATGGGAAGAATAAACTCTGGCACGGGTAGCTTATCATTTGATTATGAGCAACTTACATTTCTGGCATTTTGTTAGCATTACCAGGTACAGAACAGCAAAACAGTAAATATGATCACAGAAGTACTGGTAAACCCTTCTCCTTTCAAAAGCTCTTTCACACTGGAGATCAGCTGTAACCAGAATTTACATGCGATAGTGCGGCTGATCAATGCGGAGGACCGGATTATCAAATTATTCTCCTGGTATCTGCTCAAGGGAGCTAACATCACAAACATCGATGAAATATCGTGCACCACGAGTGGGCAATGCAGGCTGGATGTCATCAACCAGCACGGAGAACTGCTCCACTCAATCGATGTGGCCCAATCATTACAGGTATAAGCAACGCTCTAAACCCGAACCCTAAACCCTGAACCGTAAATTTTTAGATACACGTTTGCATGAGCCCTACCCCGTTCATGCCCCCAACCCAAACCGTCGAATTTATTTTTTGTTTCAGTCGATTTTCATTTTTCGGTCGAGTTCAATTTGGTTAATGTTAATGGTTAAAGGTTTCTGATTATTGGTTATTGGCTATTGGTTTCAAAGTACAGAACAAGGTTAAGGTCAATGGTTAATTTTCATTTGTTATTTGTACAAAGGTTAATGGTTAATGTTCAAAGGTTACATGTTCATTGTTTTTCATTCAGTTGTTTTTGGTTTTTAGTTTTTCATGGCAAGCACTTAATCCCTACCCTAAGCCGTAGAATACCCTATTTTGCTTGATCCCTACCCATGTCCCTGGCTGCCTTCATGAAGGCAGCTTTTTTTTTATAATTTTGGGTATGGCTAAACTCAGTGTCAACATCAACAAGTTCGCTACCCTGCGCAACAGCCGCGGTGGCAATAATCCGGATGTGGTGAAAGCCGCAGTGGATGCACAATTGTTTGGAGCAGACGGCGTAACCATCCACCCCCGCCCGGATGAGCGGCATATCCGCTACCAGGATGCGCGGGATATCAAAAAGATCATTACAACAGAATTCAATATTGAAGGCAATTGCCGGGAGCAGAAATTCATCGACCTGGTGCTGGAAACACAACCTCACCAGGTTACACTCGTTCCGGATGCAGAAGGTCAACTTACATCAGACCATGGATGGGATACGGTGAAGTACCGCGATTACCTCCGGGAAGTGATCCCGGTTTTCCAGAAAGCAGGTATCAGGGTTTCCATTTTTGTTGATCCCGTGATAGAGATGGTGAATGGCGCCGCAGAAACAGGCACCGATCGTATCGAGCTTTATACGGAAGGATATGCAAGGGCATTTCACCAGGGTAAGGAAAAAGCCATCGCCCCCTACGCAGCTGCCGCGAAGCGCGCAAAAGAATTGAAACTGGGCATCAATGCAGGGCATGATCTTGATCTGGATAACCTCGCCTGGTTCGCGCAGCAGATCCCTGCACTGGATGAAGTGAGCATCGGCCATGCACTGGTTTGTGATGCATTGTACCTGGGATATGAGAATGCAGTACAGTTGTACAAGCGGCAGCTGGCTGTAAAGAAATAGTTCCGCAGTGGCCAGTCGCTCGCGTCCCCGCAAGTGACTTTTATTTGTCCGCCTCTGGCGAGCACGTTGTCGCCGGGAGGTGACGGAATATAAGTAACTCGCCAGAGGCGAGCTACTGGCCGCTGCGTAAGAAACCAAACAAAAAACCCCGGCCATTCCGAGCCGGGGTTTGCTATTGTTATTACAGGTATTAATGATAATGAAGCTTCAGTTCAACACGCCTGTTTTTGGCGCGGCCTGCAGCTGTTTTGTTATCAGCCACTGGCTGCTCCTGGCCGTAACCGGCAGATTTCAGACGCTCGGCACTGATGCCTTTTTTCACAAAGTAATCGTACACGGATTTAGCGCGCTTATCGCTTAACGTGAGGTTCTTGTCAGCTTTTCCGGTATTGTCAGTATGCCCTTCCACATCCAGCTTCAGATTGGGATCTTCGTTGAGCAACTTCACCACATCATCCAGTGATTTATGTGATTTGGCCAGCAGTTGGAAGCTTCCGGTTGCGAAGAAGATATTCCTGGCAGCCACATCGATGCGCTTCTTCACTTCTTCTTTGATCTCCGGACAACCCTGGTTGGCCACAGTACCGGGCAGATCAGGGCATTTATCTTCTTCATCGTTCACCCCGTCTTTATCGCGGTCGGGAACGGGGCAGCCGTCGTAACGGGCTACACCTTTCTCATTCGGACATTTATCGATCTCATCATTGATTCCGTCTCCGTCCGTGTCAGGGATCGGACAACCCTGGTAGCGGGCCAGTCCGGGTACATCCGGACATTTATCCTCGCTGTCCTGGATGCCATCTCCGTCCCTGTCCGGGCAGCCTTTGAACTGCGCCAGTCCGGGCACTGTGGGGCAGGCGTCGAGGCTGTCTACGATACCATCATTATCCGTGTCTTTCGGAGGTGGCGGAGGCAGGGGAACTACCGCTACCGGAGGTGCCGCCTTTTTCTTTTTACCGATCACACCGGCCAGGCCGATGCTATGGTAGAAGTGGTAGTTGGCGGATTCGGTTACGGGTATACGGTATTGTGAGTTGATGATCAGGAAGGCTTCGTTCAGGATGTTCACCTGAATGCCTACCCCCGCGGGAATGAAGGCTCCGAAAGTTCCCTTGTACATGGATGCTCCCACACCTGCCTGCAGGTAGGGAGACACGGCGTATTTGTTGGAAAACATCTTGGCGCGGACAGACACATCGCCTTCCAGCAGGAAGTTATCCTTGCCGTAAGTGGAGCCATCCTTGCGGATATAATCCAGGAAAGAACCCGCCAGTGTAGTGGTGAAATCAAAGGTTTTATTGAGCCCGTCAATATAGTTGATGGCAAGCCCGGGGTTCATATCCTTGATCTTTCCGAACTTCTTATCTCTCAGCGTAGTGCTCAGTGAAGTGTTGCGTATATTCTGAGCCGTTTTGAAATCATTGAAGAAGAAATGAACACCTAAAGTAGGGTTCTGAACATAGTCATCATCCTGTGCAAAAGCAATCTCATGAAGGGTGAGGAGCAAGAAAAGGTGTAGTAGGATTTTCTTCATAAACAAGAAGGTTTTGTATTCGTATGAGCAAAAATAACAGGGTACTTATTAAATAGAAAAATAATTTATCAACCTGGGTTAATAAATAACATTCCGGAAATGATGCTCACGGGTATAACAGAACGAGTTACGGTTGGGCAGGCTGAGCAGGTGGCTCCATCAGATTCAACTCAACCGGCTTTGTTTTACCGAGGTATTCCACCTTCACGCGCGTTAGCCCATGACCGGTATACCCGAGTGTTTTAGCCGCAATATGACTTAAGTCGATCAGTCTTTTGTTCATGTGGTGCATGCGGTCCGTGACCCTGAGGACCACGCTCCTGTTGTTACGGATATTGGTAACACGTACCCAGCAGTTGAGAGGAAGCGTATTGCAGGCTGCTGTTAATTTCTTCTGGCTGAAGATATCGCCATTGGCGGTTTTCCGGCCTTCGAATTTGTTATGATAGAAACTGGCTACACCGTATTGAGTCTTAGCCACTTTACGGCTTTTGGACATGTGCACACTGTCTGCAACTGCCGCCTGGGCGCAAACTACGGCAGGTGTAACAATGAAGATGAGAACGATCAGGGCCCATTGTTTCATAGATAGGGGATTTTATTGGATAGCCTTGTCAGCGAAGTACCTTTCTTTCAGGATCTTGTCCTCTCCATAAATATCTTCATAAATTTTCAATTTTCCATCTTTTCCTTCACACGAAAAATAACGGATATAGATAGGTACTCTTTTGAAACCGGAAACCACATGCTTTTCTTCCCTTTTGATCCAGTTCCGGAGCGTATCCGGATGAAACTTCAGCGTATCGTTCCTTACCAGGAAGTCGGCCAGTTTCATGAAATCCTTCACCCTCACACATCCATGGCTCATGGCCCGGTTACTGTTGCTGAACAACCAGCGGGCATTGGTATCGTGCAGGTATACATCGTACTTGTTCGGAAAATTGAACTTAAGCACTCCCAGTGAGTTATCGTCGCCCTGGCGTTGTTTGAGCAGGTAAGGGAAATTTCCCTTGCCCAGCGCCGCCCAGTTGACGGAATACGGGTCTATGATACTGTCGTTACGGTCTACCACCATCAGGTTCTGCTTGTGCAGATAGTTCACGTCCTTCTTGATCTTCGGCAGCATTTCCTTGTAGATGATGCTGTAAGGCACCGTCCATTGCGGATAGGTAATGAAATTACTTACTGAAGAAGTCAGAAGCGGCGTCCTGGTCTTTGGTTGCCCCACAATAACGCGGGATTCCATGGCTATAGTATCCATGTCGTACACACGCAGGTAATAACCGGGCAGGTTTACCCAGATATATGTTTCGGGGAAGCTGTCTGTAGCCATTTTATAACGGTCAAGCGTAATGGCAACCCGCTTGAACCTGTCCCAGTTGGTATAGTTCAGGCTCGCTACCGTATTCTCATTGATACGTCCCGTGGGCTTCAATCCTTTTTTAGTCTGGTACTCTTTCAGCACCTGTCTCCAGGTGGCAGTATCCACATAGTCTGTAGCAGATGGCAGGATATCATCTTCATACAATCTTCTCTGCAATGCCTGGTAAAAAACTGTACTGTCTTTTAACGGGTATGTATAAGTGAGATGCGTATATCTTTTGAATGTACCGATGGAATCCAGGAAGGATTTCAGTCCCTCTTTCAGATCTGAATATCCTTTATAAGCAGGTTCCAGGCTCTGCAGGGTGCCGGCTACATTTTTTGTCTGCAGAGCCTTGTAGAGCATATCCGGATAAAAGCCGGGTCCAAGAATGGAATCTGTACGGAGATATAAACTGTCTCTTGTAAAGTGTCCCTGTTTCAGGTGACGGGCCATCAGCAGGAAGGCGTCTGTCATCATCAGTTCCGCACGGCTCCAGAGTGCTGCATTTTTCTGTGCGGTGGAATCGCGGGCAATCTGTTCGCGGATGCTGCTGAGTGTTTTATAATGATAATCATTGGGGAATAAACCGTATTCTTTGGAGCTGGCAATGAAGCGGAACAATCCTTCACCCACTGCATTCCATTTTTCCTGCGAGCACCAGATGGGCTGGTTGTTGCTGCGGATATAAGCTTCGTTCACCAGGGTGTCGTCTGCAAGCACCACTGTATCGTTCAGTCTTCCTTTATTTTCTAGCATGAATGCCAGTGCCGTTTTGATATTCTCGCTTACGCGGACTTCAAACTTTTCTGGCTGGTCCACAATATCTTTATCCTTTGGCTTCTCACTGTCGCCACAGGCAGCCAGTGTGAGCAAAAAAACGAACATGCAACCAGTTACTCCTGCATTCAAATGCTTATTCATGTAATTATCCTTGTTAATCCGGAATTATTTTGTTGTACCTTTCTGTATGATGTTATTCAGCGTCACCCAGTTGCAATGATTGACAAAATACTATTTCACGGCAATATTCCCAAAGCCCTCCTGTTATTTCTTGCGTTTCATCATACGGCTGCCGCCCGGCAGACAGACACCAGCCGGTATGGTGTACCGGTTGTATCGCATAAATGGCAGTATGAATCGGGTGTTGCAAAAGATTCCTTGCATAGGATGGTTGAACTCAGAAAGTGGGTCCCGGGTATCGTGTATGACCTCAGGTATGCCACTGCCAACAACTTCATGCACCGGCGAATGTATCCCAAAAGTACAAATTCTGCCTTTCTCAGGCTACCCGTTGCCGAAGCGCTGCAGAAAATACAATACGAATTGAATGCCAAAGGCTACGGATTGAAAGTTTTTGACGCTTATCGTCCCTATTCCGTAACGGTTGCTTTCTGGGAACTGGTGAAGGATCCCCGCTATGTAGCTGAGCCAACGAAGGGTTCCGGCCATAACCGGGGGCTGGCTATCGATTGCACAATCATAACATTAACAGATCATAAAGAAGTGGAGATGGGTACAGGATTCGACAATTTCACGGATTCGGCCCATCACAATTTTACCCGGTTACCACAGCAGGTGCTGAGTAACCGGAAACAATTCAGGGAAATAATGGAGAAGTACGGATTCAGGGCCTTTGAAACAGAATGGTGGCATTACAGCTGGCCCAATAACAGGGAATATGAAGTGCTGGATATCCCTTTCCGGCAATTGAAATGATCACAGGGGATCAACCTGTACCACTGCATCGGTATTGATGGGGCCGTATACATGCGGATAAGTGGCCGCATTACTGGGGCTCCATTCGTAAATAAGCTGGCTTTTGAGCTTGCTGGTATCGATGGTCAGTTTTAACAGATCCTTCTTTCCTTCAAAATAACGTTGACGCACATCCGCAATCTGGTCTTCCTGGCAGCAATGAATGAATCCTTCTTCTTTCAAAGAACCGGATTCGTAACTGCCTGCCGCCTTTGCAGCAGCCCATTCAGGTGCTGTAGTAAGATGAAAAATTATAGGCATGGTTTATAATACTCGTTTTATTTGTTGTTCCAATAGCAAAAGATCGGCCAGCACGATGGCCGTTACAGCTTCCAGTACCACCGGCACACGCAAAGCAATGCAGAGATCGTGCCTGCCTTTCACGGAGAAAGTTTCGGTTTGGCCTGTTTCCCAGTTCAGGGTCTGTTGCTCTTTCGGCGTGCTGGACGTGGGTTTGATAGCGATGCGGAACACCAGCTCATTGCCGTTTGTGATACCGCCTACTATTCCACCTGCATGATTGGTAGCTGTTTTCCCTTCCATATCCAGGATGGCATCATTGTGCTCCGTGCCAAACATTCTCGCTGCCGCAAAGCCGGTCCCGAACTCAATTCCACGTACCGCCGGAATGGCAAATGCAGCATGACTGAGCAATGATTCCGCAGAATCGAAAAAAGGCTCTCCCAGTCCCGCAGGCAAACCGCTCACACGGCATTCCACGATACCACCGATCGAATCCTTGGCATCGATGGCTTTCTGTAATCCTTTTTCCAGATCGGCCTCCCCTCCTATTTCCAGGATCTTCGCTTCTATATTGACGTTAGCCGTTGCAGCAAGTTTTTTGGCGATCACGCCCGCTGCCACCAGGCACACGGTGAGCCTGCCACTGAAATGGCCGCCGCCCCTGAAATCTTCAAAGCCTCCGAATTTCTGATGCGCTACAAAGTCGGCATGCCCGGGACGTGGCACAGCACGCTGCTTTTCATAATCACCGCTTCTCGTATTCTTGTTATCGAAAAGGATGGTCATGGGAGCGCCGGTGCTCCTGTTATTGAAGATACCGGTTTTAAAAATGGGAAAATCATCTTCTTTGCGCGGCGTGGTGCCCTTCTGGGTACCGCCTTTCCTGCGTTCGATATCGGTAACAAAATCATCCGCAGTGAGTGAAAGGCCTGCCGGACAACCGTCGATATTCACTCCCACACTCTCTCCGTGCGATTCGCCAAAGATGGTGACCCTGAATAATCTTCCAAATGCGTTCATAGTATAATCAGTTCATTAATGTAAAGATACGGTAGCGCCCAGATGCTGCAGGTGCTGGTAAAAATCCGGGTAGGATTTGTTGATGGCATCCGCGGATTCGATGGTAACGGCCGCAGCCGCTTTCAGTCCGGCTACAGCGCAGGCCATCGCAATGCGATGATCGTGGTGTGAATAGGTGGTGCCGCCGGTCAGTCCCTTTCCGCCATGAATGATCATGAGATCATCCTGCAGATCGATCTGCACGCCCAGTTTGCCGAACTCTTCCTGCAATGTGAGGGCGCGGTTGCTTTCCTTGTGGGTTAGGCGTTGCGCGCCTTCGATCACGGTTTTTCCATCGCAATAAGCAGCCAGGGCAACCAGCGGAGGGAAAAGATCAGGGCATTCAGTGGCATTGAAGTGAAACGCCTTCAACGGAGCAGGGCCGATCCCGATCTTATCAGTTTGTACGCTGATCCTTGAACCACAGCTCATCAGCGCCTGCAATACAGCACGGTCAGCCTGGGTGGAGAAAACATCCAGCCCTTTCACCACAATATCACCGGCAATGGCGCCGGCCACCAGTAAGAAAGCGGCCCCGCTCCAATCCCCTTCTACGGTATATTCCAGCTCTCCGCTCTTTGGAGCAACGGCGTTGGCAGGAAAATAGAAAGATTCATAATTCCTGTTTTCCACTTTCCATCCGAAATCCTCCATCACTTTCAACGTAAGGTCGATATAAGGTTTGGATTTAAGACCGGTAACATGCAAAGCAACATCGGAGGCGCCGGCAGCGGCGTAGCTCATCAGTAGTCCTGTAAGGAACTGCGAACTGAGTGATCCGTCAACCGTGATGGCAGCGGGCTGCAACGGTCCTTTGATCACCAATGGCAGTTTGCCGTTATTGGACTTTATATCCACCTGCAACTGCGGTAAAACAGTATCGAAGAAATCCATCGGTCTTGTAACCAGTGAACCGCTTCCATTGACAGTGATGCTTCGCTCGCTGAGGGAAATGATGGGCGTGAACATGCGGATACCGAGACCGCTCTCGCCGCAATTCACTTCTTCCTTCACGGGTTGCACGCCATTACTGGTCACGCGCAATATGCCATCAGCCTGCATTTCAGCGGTAGCACCCAATGCACGGATCACGCCAAGAGCGGCCTGATCATCATTGGAATGACCGGGATTGTGAATGATGGTGATGCCTTTTCTCAATAAAGCGGCTGCGCATGCCCGTTGCATCGAGCTCTTGCTGGCAGGAGCCGTGATAGTAGCGTTTATACTGGATGGTTGTACTGTAGCGATCATGCCGGTAATTCCTGTATTAATGTTTGCAATTGGGTCATCGGGATCTGTTGAACGATCCCCTTTCCTATTTTACTCAGCAACACATAGTTCATGGACGACCTTTCTTTCTTCTTATCCTTCTGCAATACTTCAAATGCCGCCTTTGCATCATAGTCTGCATAAGTGGGCAGGCCGTATTGTTCCAGCACTTTCACAACCCTTGCTGTTTCTTTGAAACCCGCGAGAGTGGCGGATAGATGGCAGGCGGCGGTCATGCCGATGGAGATGGCCTGTCCATGGCTCAGTTCGTACATATTCTCGATAGCATGACCGAGGGTATGGCCGAAGTTGAGCAGGCGGCGTTCACCCTGTTCAAACTCATCCGCCTCCACCACTTTGGATTTGAGCATGGCATTGCGGAGAATGAGTCTGGAGAGTGCTGCTTTATCTTTTTTATAGAAGCTCAGCTTCCGCGTTTCCAGCTCTTTGAACAGGCGGAGGTCTTTGATACAACTGTGCTTGATAATCTCGGCGAAGCCGTTGACCCATTCCGTTTCCGGAAGCGTTTTGAGCAGACTGTAATCATAGAGCAGGAAATCAGGCTGACGGATGGTGCCTACAAGATTTTTATAAATACCTACATCAACACCATTCTTACCACCGATGCTGGCGTCTACCATGGCGAGTACCGTGGAAGGCACAAAGCCGCAGCGGATACCTCGCATATAGATGGCCGCTACATAACCGGTGATATCGGTGATCACGCCGCCGCCGATGCCCACCAGGGTGGTCTTGCGGTCGGCGCCTGCTTCGATCAGCTGTTCGATCACGCTGTCAACGGTAGGCTGGATCTTGAAGGCTTCACCGGGCTTCAGCACGATGGTATTCCAGCCCTTGAATTTCTTTGCCTGGGCCTGGTAAATATTTTCATCAGTGATCAATACGCTATGCTCCTTTCCTGCCAGTTTTTCCAGCAGGGAGAAGTCAGCATCGAAGTAGTAATCAACTTTCTTTGATGAGAACTGACAGGATTTTTTTTGCATGTTACAGTTGTACTTTATCGAATACTTCCAGTTCGCTTTCGAGCGATTTCGATTTATGGTATTCCTCCTGTTTGCCGATGAAATCCGCTACCTGCTTCACTCCTGAGGGGCTCACCGAGTAAGCGGCGAAACCATCCTGCCATTCAAATGGTTCGGTCAGCAGGTTGGAATTGTTGATCCAGTTTGCCGCTTCGGATTTGAGTGCATTCATTACCTGCAAGAGGTTTTGGGCAGGGTGTAGCTGTATCATCAGATGCAGGTGATCTTCCACGCCATTCACCGCCATCACTTTCGTTCCTTTTTCCGATGCGTCCCGCTGCAGGTGTGCAAAGAGAACGGTACGGATAGGTTTCTTCAGCAATGGTTTTCTTTCGTGAACGGTTACGATCACATGAACAAAGAGCCAGATCTTATGGTAATTGGCTGACACTGATTAATCGTTCATGATCTTGTTCTGGTGATTGATACTTTCCATGTGCACAGCGTCGAAATACTTGGTGATGAATTCTTTGCTGAGGCCGAGTTTTTCACCTTTACCGAAAGCACGTTCCAGGATCTCATTCCAGCGGTTGGTCTGCAGGATGGTGATCTCGTTGTTCTTTTTGTATTCACCGATCAGTTCAGCCACTTTCATACGCTGGCCGAGGATCTGCATCAGTTCATCATCCAGGTGGTTGATCTGCTGGCGGAGTTTCTCGAGGGCCAGGTGGAATTCTTCAGAGGGGGTATCTTCTTTCCTCCAAACGATTTCATTGAGCATTTCAGCGAGGCGCTCGGGGGTAACCTGTTGTTTGGCGTCGCTCCATGCCTTATCGGGGTCGATATGAGATTCGATGATGAAGCCATCGTAATCCAGGTTGACTGCTTTCTGCATTACATCCAGGAGGATATCCCTTCTGCCGCAGATATGTGAAGGATCATTGATGAAAGGCAGCGTTGGGTTGCGGCGTTTCATTTCGATGGCGAGGTGCCACATGGGGGCATTGCGGTATTCTGTATTACCATATGCGCTGAAGCCGCGGTGGATGAGGCCGATCTGGTCGATGCCTGCTTTAGCCACGCGCTCAACGGCGCCGGTCCATAATTCGAGGTCGGGGTTGATCGGGTTCTTGATCAGTACAGGAACGTTCACTCCTTTGAGTGCATCGGCCACTTCCTGAACGCTGAAGGGGTTCACAGTGGTGCGGGCGCCGATCCAGAGCACGTCTACATCAAAGTGCAGGGCATCTTCCACCTGTTTGGCGGTAGCTACTTCTACTGTGATGGGGAGACCGGTCAGTTTTTTGGCTTGCTGCATCCAGGGGAGTCCCTTGGTGCCGATGCCTTCGAAGGAACCGGGGCGTGTACGGGGTTTCCAGATTCCGGCGCGGAGGATGTCTACTTTTCCGGTGTTGGCGAGGCGCTGAGCGGTTTCGAGTACCTGCTCTTCAGTTTCTGCGCTACAGGGGCCTGAGATGATCAGGGGGCGTTTGTTCCACTTAGCCTGCACTGTTTCCTTCATGGTTGTTTCACTGCTTGTCATACTATGAAATTGAAAATTTGAATATGTCTGTTTTGATTTTGTTGATTTTCCGGGCAACAGACGTATTCAAATTTTCAATTCATTATTTGAATTATCGTCTGCTGTCTGCGTCGTTCATTCTGATCCTTCTACCCTTGTAGTTCTTACCATCTATAGAGCGGATCATCTGTTGCGCTGCGCGCTTATCGATCTCTATCCAGCTGTTCATTTCTTTCATATCGATCCTTCCGAGCACTTCCTTTTTCAGGTCGCTCATATCCAGGATGAATTGCAAGAAGCTGGCTTTGTAAAATCCGTCCTTGGTGCCGAGGTTCACAAAGAGGCGTGCATAATCGCCACCTCCGCCGAACTCGCGGCCTCTTGTATCGCGGCGGTTGCCATTTCTGTCGCCACTACGCTCAAAGCGTCCGCCACGGTCCATTCCTCCACCCATTGTTCTTTCCCTGCGTGCATCCGGGCGAACATTGAGGTCTTCCGCATTCTCATAATACTTGAGGAAGCGGTCGAACTCCATGGCTGCCACACGTTTCAGGATTTCTTCCTTGCTCATGTCTGCGAACTTCTCTTCCAGCATGGGTACGTAAGTCTCATAATCACCATGGCTGATATCCGCCTGCAGGAGTTTATCCATGAAATAGTAGAACTGCTTGCGGCAAACATCTTTTCCGCTGGGGATCTCCAGTTTGTGGAAAGGCGCCTGAACGATGGACTGGATGGTCCTCATTTTGCCGGTTTCCCGTACATGCACGATCGACATACAGATTCCGGTATTACCGGCGCGTCCTGTACGGCCGCTGCGGTGAGTGTACACTTCCACATCATCCGGTAATTCGTAGTTGATCACATGCGTGATATCTTTTACGTCGATACCCCTTGCTGCCACATCCGTTGCAATCAAGAGCTGTAAGGTTTTATCACGGAACTCGCCCATAACCTTGTCGCGCTGTTGCTGGGTAAGATCTCCATGCAGCGCATCAATATCATATCCTTCGCGTGTCAGTTTTTCGGCGATGTCCTGTGCGTCTGCCTTGGTACGGGTAAAGATGATCCCATAAATACCCGGGTTGAAATCGATCAGTCTTTTCAGTGCCTGGTACCTGTATTGAGCCGAGGTAACATAGTACTGGTGATCGATGTTCTTGTTGGCGGTGTTCACTTTGCCTACTGTGATCTCAAAAGGATCTTTCATGTAGCGTTTGCTTACACGTTTGATCTCTGGCGGCATGGTAGCGCTGAACAGCCAGGTAGCTTCCCTGTTAGGGGTGTTCTGCAGGATGAATTCGATATCATCCTTGAAACCCATGTTCAGCATTTCATCAGCCTCATCCAGCACCACATATTTGATCTCTTCGAGATTGATTGCTTTGCGTTCTATCAGGTCGATCAGGCGTCCGGGTGTTGCCACCACTATCTGAACGCCTCTTTTCAGTTCCCTGATCTGTTGCCCGATGGATGCTCCGCCGTACACTGCGGCCACGAACATCTGGGGCAGGAATTTCTTGAAACCTTCCATTTCAGTCACGATCTGGAGGCACAATTCTCTTGTAGGGCAAACTACCAGCGCCTGGGGGTGTCTCTGTTTCTCGTCTACGAGGTGCAGTAAAGGCAATCCGAATGCGGCCGTTTTCCCCGTACCGGTTTGCGCCAGGCCCACCAGATCTTTGGTGCCGCTGAGCAAAACAGGAATCGCTTGTTCCTGAATAGGTGTCGGGTTTTTGTAGCCAAGTGCATCGGTAGCCTGTACCAACCTAGCATCCAAACCCAACGCGTCGAAAGTCGTCATAAAGTAAAAAATTTGCGCAAAGGTACTGCATACGGCGGCGATGGCCTAAATTATCCTTCCAAAGAGCTGAAAAGCAATGCTAGCGTAGCAAAAACCAGGTAGCAATGCCCAGGCATAAGAGCCCTGCCGTGAGATTCACCCACAGCTTGTAATTTTTCCCCAGTGACAATTCCAGTCTTTCCGACCGGGAAGCGCCCCAGAATAACCATTTGGACCTTTTGATTGCCAGATACAGGCATACTATGCCGAACAGGCCAAAGAATATCGTATCGAAATTCCAGTTCATTTAATGATCCTCCTGATTTTGTTTGCCTGCTCAATGAGTTCCTGCAGGTACTCAAAGTTCTCCTTTTCCAGGCAGGCTTTGAACTTTCTCAGCTGGCTGATATGCTCGTTCAGCACATCCAGTACATGCTCCTTATTCTGCATAAAGATGGGCACCCACATGGCCGGGTTGCTCTTGGCCAGCCTCACGGTGCTTTCAAAACCACCACCGGCCAGTTCAAAGATGGCATCCTCTTCCCGCTCCTTCTCCAGCACCGTATTGGCCAGGGCAAAGGAGGTGATATGGGAGATATGGCTTACGTAGGCCGCGTGCATATCATGGCTGTTGGCATCCATATAGCTCAGGCGCATGCCCAGCTGACGGTATACGTTCTCGATAATGTCCACTATAACGGGATCACTTTTCTCTTTTTCGCAGATCACGCAGGTCCTGCCGGTGAAGGCGTCCTGCACGGCCGCTTCAGGTCCGCTGTACTCGGTACCCCACATCGGATGTGTGGCAACAAAACGGTGACGCATGGGGTGGCCGGCCAGGGACTCGCAGAGTACTGACTTGGTGGATCCTGCATCCACCACAATCTGTTTGTCCGTAACCAGATCCATGATCTGTTTCATCACCGGGATGGTGGTATCAACGGGGATGGCCACATAAATGAGGTCACTGTTGCGGACGGCATCTTCGAGGCTCATGGCTTCGTCTATCAATCCCAGCTCAAGGGCTTTGTCGGAGCTGGATTTTGTGCGGCTTACGCCGATCACTTTTTTGGTAAGGCCCAGGTTCTTCAGCGCCAGGCTGAAAGAACCGCCGATAAGGCCCACCCCTACTATGGTAACTGCATTGAACATGCTATACGGTAACTTTTGCGGTTGATAAAAAATGCTGTACGCGTTGAATGCTTTCCTTCAGTTTCTCTTCGCTGCTGCAGAGGCTAACGCGCACGTAAGGGTTGCCGGCATTGCCGAAGATGCCTCCGGGCGTGATGAATACATTGGCATTGTACAATACTTCATCACTGAGGGCAAATCCATCTTTGTATCCTGCAGGGATCTTTGCCCATACGAACATGCCTGCCTGGCTCTCATCATACACACAATTGAGCAGGGTGAGCAGTTCAAATACTTTGGTTCTCCGGGCACGGTATACATCGTTCACCTGTTTATACCATTCTCCCGGAAGGCCCAGCGCTGTTGCGGCCGCCAGTTGCAGGGGCAGGAACATACCACTGTCCATATTGCTCTTGAAGCGCAGCACTTCGTCTATGCGATCTTTGGCGCCGCAGAGCGTGCCCACCCGCCAGCCGGCCATGTTCTGGCTCTTGCTGAGACTGTTGAGCTCCACCACCACATCCTTTGCGCCTTCCACACTGAGCAGGCTCATGGGAGCATCGTTGAGGATGAAGCTGTATGGGTTATCGTGACAGATAAGAATATTATGTTGTTTGCCGAAAGCCACCAGTTTTTGGAAGAGGGCTTCTTCAGGCAGCTTACCGGTAGGCATCTGCGGATAGTTCACCCACATCAGTTTTACCACTCCCTCACCCTGTTGATTAAGCGCAGTTACCTGCCGCCCCAGTTCTTCCAGGTCGGGGAACCAGTTATTGGCTTCCGTAAGCTCGTAGGGAACGGTGGTTCCGCCTGCCAGTTTCACGGCGCTGCTGTAGGTAGGATAACCGGGATTGGGGATGAGCGCCATATCGCCTGCATTCAGGTAGGTCATACAGATATGCATGATGCCCTCCTTGCTGCCGATCAGCGGCAGGATCTCCGTATCAGGATTAAGCGGCACATTGTACCATTTTGCATACCAGTCAGCCACCGCTTTTCGCAGTACGGGTGATCCCTTGTACGACTGGTAGGCATGCACGTTAGGTTTTGCACTTTCTTCCTGCAGGGTTTTGATCACATCAGGATGTGGTGGAAGATCGGGAGATCCGATACCGAGGTTGATGATCTGTTTGCCCTGCTGGTTGAGGCCATCGATCTCTCTCAGTTTCTGGGAGAAATAATATTCACCGATTCCTTCTAATCTTCTGGATGTAGTTATCATACAATCGCTTTGCCTTTTTTGTAAACACCGTATACTTTGAGCTCAGTGGTAATGGGTTTGATCTGGCTGATCACTTCTTCGAACTGCTGCATGGAATCGAATTCCATATCGGCGTGGAAGCTGTACTGCCAGTCGCTTCCCGGGATGGGGAAACTCTGCAGTTTGCTGAGGTTGATGCCGCCGTTTGCTATGAGGGTGAGCACGCGGGCGAGGCTGCCTCTGGAGTGATCTGTATTGAAATTGACGGATGCCTTATTGGCATCTGCCACTACTTCGGCTATATCTTCCCGTTGGATGATGAGGAAACGGGTGTAATTGCTTTTCATGGTGTGGATATTGGGCGCAATCACATCCAGTTCAAAGAGATCGGCCGCCAGTTTGCTGGCGATGGCCGCAATATGCTTGCTTTTGTGCTGGTGCAGCTTTTTGGCGCTGAGTGCTGTGTCTTCGGTCTCTACCAGCTTCCAGTCGTATTTATCCAGGTATTCCAGGCATTGCTGAATGGCCATATGATGGCTGTGCACTTCGCGGATATCTTCGAGCTGCACACCGGGATTGACCAGTAACTGTTGTTTGATGGGGAGGTAGATCTCTCCTGTGATGCGGAGATTGCTTTTCTGCAGGAGGCTGTAGTTGGGAAGGATGCTGCCGGCGATGGAGTTTTCGATGGCCATCACACCGCCATCGGACTCTTTTTTGTTGCCTGCGATCTTCACTACCTCGCGGAAAGTGGCGCAGGGTATCACTTCCACATCTTTGCTGAAGTACTGCTGTGCAGCTACCTGGTGAAAACTTCCTTCGTATCCTTGTATCGAGACTTTTGTTGACATATTGAACTGATCTGTAACGATTAGTAAAAACAAAAGTCCCGGCTGTAGGCCGGGACTTCTTATGTTGATTTTTTTATCTCTTAGTTTGTTTTCAACAAAAGCATTCCCGGCCTCGTACTAAAATAGTAAAAGCTAAAATAAAAGAAACCGTATGCCTTGTTGATGTTCATTGAATCAAAAGTAGTCACAAAAGCTGAAACGCAAAATAATTTTTTGAGAATCTGTAAAATTAATGGAAAACGAATGTTAGTTGGAGAATGCGAATGTTAGTTGGAGAGTGCGAATATTTGTCGGAGTGTGCCCGGTCGCTCTCGTCCCCGCGAGTGACTTATATTCTGTCGCCTCCGGCGACACGGTGTTCGCCAGAGGCGAGCTACTGGGCACACCATATTATTGCTGCAACAAATTCCTTATTCAAGGCGCTTCTGCATCTGTTCATCAATTTTTTTGAAGAGGTGGAATGGCTTGTAAGTTCGCCAGTTGTTCAGTTCCATCAGTTCAAAGTAGCGGTGTAGTTTGGCGCGTTTGAAATCATACTGCGTTTGTTCGGGCATGTTAAGGATCACTACCCAGCCGTTCTCATCGGTCACTTCATCGAACCATTCTTCATAGTATTCTTTATCCGAGCTGTGGAAATTGAGTACGTTCTCTGCAATGAGGATGAACTTATTGATTCCTTCGTAAATAAAGGGGTCGGCCACTTCGCGTTTGAGCTCCATGATATCGTTCTCGATCGCATCGTTCCATTCTCCTATCAGCTCAATCACGGCATAATGTTCTTCATAATCCGCGATCAGTACTTTGAGGTACATGGTGCGGCTGCCGAAATCATCCCATTGGGGATGGATATAATAATTGTAAATGGTTTGAGTGAATTCAAACTCGCTGTATACGCGCCCGTAGAACGGAGACCGTTCATCCTGCTCACTTGTATAGATGTGACGCCAATTGTAAAATGGTTCTATATCATGCATAACTATTTACAATTTACGTTCAACGGGTGGCCCTTTCCAAATATTTTTTTGTGAAAATAATCAGAGGGAATCCACTGCGGCTTTCACGCTGCCGTATTTCAACAGCAATTGTTTTGCCTTCTCGTAATCAGTGATGCCTGATTTTTCCATCAGCATTTTAGTGCCGCGGTCAACCAGTTTTGCGTTGGTAAGCTGCATGTTAACCATCTTATTATCTTCTACCCGTCCTATCTGTATCATCACGGAAGTGGAGATCATATTCAACACCAGCTTTTGTGCAGTGCCGCTTTTCATACGCGTGCTGCCTGTTACAAATTCCGGACCTACCACTACTTCAATGGGGAATTCCGCAGCGGCGGCAAGCGGGGTACCCTGGTTATTGGTGATGCAACCGGTAACGATTCCACGCTGACGGGCTTCCTTTATAGCGCCGATCACATAGGGTGTAGTGCCGCTGGCAGCGATGCCCACCACTACGTCATTGTCGTTTATCTGATGCTTTTCAAGATCCAGCCAACCCTGCTCCCAGCTGTCTTCCGCATGCTCGATGGGCTTCTGGATGGCCTCCTGGCCGCCGGCAATGATGCCGATCACCAATCCTTGGGGAAGACCGTAAGTAGGCGGTATCTCACTGGCATCCAGCACACCCAGGCGGCCGCTGGTGCCTGCCCCGATATAAAAAAGCCGGCCTCCGGCCAGCATTTTATCGCTGATAATAGTAACAAGCTGTTCTATCTGGGGGATGGCCTTTGCCACCACCAGGGGCACCTGCTGATCTTCAGCATTGATATTGGTGAGCAACTCACGGATGCTCATCTTCTCCAGGTGCCTGTAGGAGCTGGCTTGCTCCGTGACCTTATTGAAAGCCGCTGACATGATTCAAGATTTCTTTATTAAGAACGGGGCCGGCGGGGTAAAAATTATCCGATATGATATTTGATCAGACCTCCCATCGGGGTTTTCAACACCTTGCCGAGCTCGAATTCGTAAGCATGACAAAGGTCGGCCAAAACCTCCTTGAAAGCAAAACCCACACTGCCTACAAAGTGGATCGGCATTTTCCAGCTTTCATTCAGTTTGCAGAGATGGGTAAAAAAGAAATCGTTCAGACCGTCTTCGATGATATTCTCGATCATGTAGTGTTCCCGGTTCTCAGACAAAAAGAGTGCGAAAGAAGCCAGGTACCTGTTGGGGAAAGGCTTCTTGTATACATTATCGAGTATTTCGGAGGCGGAAGTATTATATTTCTGATCGAAGCGGTAACGGAGCTCTTCATCGAATGTGCCGTACAGGTAGTACTGGATCACTTTCTTGCCCAGGTAGGCGCCGCTGCCTTCGTCACCCAGGGCATAACCCAGTCCCGGGCTTATTTTCACGATGCTTTTTCCGTTGTAGTAGCAGGTATTGCTGCCGGTTCCCAGGATACAGGCTATGCCTTTCTCATCCCCGCAGGAGGCACGGGCAATGCCCATCAGGTCATGTGTTACCTCAATCGGCTTCACCCCCTTGAAAACGCGGCCGAGGGCTGTTTTTACACTCTTCACATTGGCAGGGTTGCTGCATCCGGTGCCATAATAGTAGATGGCCGTAATGGATTCCAGGTCGGCCTTTTTCAGGCCAGGCAATAATTCTTTCCTGATCACCTCTTCAATCTGATCGGTATTCAGGAAATAAGGGCTGATACCCTGTGTAAATACCGTTTTGGTCTTTTTGCCTTTGCCAGCCAGCGCCCATTCCGCCTTTGTTGATCCACTATCTGCTATCAGTATTGCCATAAAACTTCATTTAAATCATTAGCCCGGAGATAACACTCCTACTATTTAACAACCGTTCAACGAAGGTAAAGCGTGGAATTGAGAATTAATTATGAACTTCGCCCCGAAATTTGAGAAATTTAATATTTAAGTGACCCTTGCATGAAGAAATTACAGGTATGGCTTCCACTGCTCTTTTCGATCGTTCTGATCATTGGGATGTGGATCGGATCCGGACTCAGGAAGAATATCCCATTTTCCCGCGGCCTCTTTGACACCGCCCGGCCCTCCACCCTCCAGGAAGTGATGGACCTTATCAATCTGCGTTATGTTGATTCAGTGAACCAGGACTCCCTCAGCGATGATGCCGTTCAGGCCATGCTGGGCCACCTGGACCCCCACTCTATCTATATCCCTGCCAACCGGCTCGCCGAAGTGAATGAAGACCTCCAGGGTAATTTTGAAGGCATCGGCGTGGAATATTTTATCCTCAACGATACCGTATACGCCAGCAATGTACTGCCCGGCGGCCCCAGTGACCAGGCTGGCATCAAAACAGGGGATCAGTTCCTGAAAGTGGGCGACTCAAGCGTTACCGGAAGCGGTATCAATGGCGACAGGATCCGCAAGCTGCTCCGCGGCCCTTCCAAATCAAAAGTGGATGTGCTGCTCCTGCGCAACGGCAAACAACTGAAACTCACCGTTACCCGCGGTATGATCCCGCTCTATTCCGTAGATGCGGCTTATATGATCGATGACTCTACCGGTTATATCCACGTGAACAAATTCTCCGGCACCACTTACGAAGAATTCATGGCTGCCATGGA
The DNA here is from genome assembly GCF_051955275.1 of Pseudobacter sp. Lineage (NCBI taxonomy): Bacteria > Pseudomonadati > Bacteroidota > Chitinophagia > Chitinophagales > Chitinophagaceae > Pseudobacter > Pseudobacter sp. Next base: position 23,724 of record NZ_JBQCGW010000181.1, read on the forward strand.
AAACCTCCAGTCGAAAGGCCTGAAAAAACTCATGCTCGATCTGCGCGACAATGGCGGCGGTATCCTCGGTGAAGCCATCGATATGGCCGATGAATTCCTCGACGATAATAAACTCATCGTATACACACAGGGCTCGCATTCCAAAAAAACGGAATACCACTGCAAACGCCCGGGCCTCTTTGAAAAAGGCACACTGGTAGTGCTGGTGGATGAGAACTCCGCTTCCGCCAGTGAAGTCCTGGCTGGTGCTTTACAGGACTGGGACCGTGCCACTATCGTGGGTCGCCGCACCTTCGGCAAAGGTCTTGTACAGGAACAATATCAGCTGAACAACGGATCAGCCCTGCGTTTGACCGTTGCCCGCTACTATACCCCACTCGGCCGAAATATCCAGAAACCTTACGATCATGGAAGAAGTGCTTACCGCGAAGAGCTGGAAGACCGTTTCAACAATGGTGAAATGATCCATGGAGATTCTGCCACCACACATACAGGACCAGCCTATAAAACCAGGAAAGGAAGGATCGTATACGGCGGCGGTGGCATCACCCCCGATGTATTTGTACCCATCGATACCACAGCCCTTTCCAAAGAGTTTTACAACCTGTTCAAAACACCAACATTCAGCCGCTTTATCTTCACTTACTTCATTGAGCATAAAGACTTCTTCAGCAAATTCAAAACACCTGCCGAATATGCCAAAGGATTCAATCCTGCAGACGGCGCTTATGCAAGCCTGGTAGATTATGCCGCCAAAGCCGGCATCAATCTTCAGAACCTCCCGGCCAGGGATAAGGAAGATCTGCAGCAGCGGATCAAGACCTGGATGGCCCGCCAGATCTGGAGAATGGAGGGGTATTACGAAGTGAACAACCTGTACGACAAGGAAGTAAAGAAAGGCACCGAAGTCCTGAATAAATAAACGAACTGATAACAAAGAAACTATACAGGGAACTACCCGTTTCTTGTATAGTTTCTTTTATTTTGTATTACTATGAAGCAATTACTGATACTCTCATTACCCTTTGTACTCGCTGGCTGTTTCAACATGCCCAAAAAAGAAGAACTTGATAAAGTGAAAGAGGAATTGCAGAAACTGACCCAGAACCGGGATTTCATCTATACCGATTCGCGGGACTCTTTTGCGGTGCAGCTGGTGTCTACGGAAAAACTGGAAGACCCCGAGGCGGATAATGTTGCAGTCACCTTTTCCAAAGGCTTCAGTTCATATTCCGGCACCTTCCAGGATCACCTTAAAAGTGGAAGCTGGTTGTACAATTCAAAGATCAAGAATATCAATACCATCAACTGGTTCCCTTTTTCCATCGATCGCCTGGGTATCCTGACCAATCTTCCTGAGAATGGGAAATTCGATTCGCTGGACGTTAAGTCAGAACGCTATGGGCTTTATGTGAAGGAAGATTCCCTGCTTGTTCTGTTTCATGCAGACACACTCACGGCAATGGTCAAGCGCAGACCTTATGAAGACCTGATCACCGACCAGCTGCAGAACAAAGGTTATAAGCTGGCCAAATCAGAAAACAAGCTGCTGCAGGACAGTCAGAATGTGATCAGTGTAACTGCCCTCACCTTTCAGAAAGACAAAGAGGAACTGTATTGCAAAGTAGCGTATGCCGTGATGCAACAGGGTTACCTGGCATTTGCCACACAATTTTCTGAAAAGAATATGACCGAAGGGCTACAGTTGTTCGATGGTATTCTCACCAATATGTTCTTTAAGGAACACCGTTTCTACTACCCCTACAAGAAGAGGAATAAGACCGGTGCAGAAGAAGCAGCAAAATAAAACTTCCCTGATTATACGCAGCGCCTGATCATACGATCAGGCTTTTTTTATGCCCTCCCGATTTTACAATTGCAGTAATTTTCAATACAACAGGCAAATCCTTCACTCCGGCCTGGTTTAACAATTCGGGCGCTTCAGCCGCTATAATTTGGCATCCTTAAACAATTAACAAGTCAATGAAGAGAATTTTCATTACGCTGCTCGCAGGAGCTGCTCTTACCTCTGCCTCGTGCAAAAAGGATGACAAAAAGATTGAACAGGGGGAACCCGAAAAGAAAACACTCACCATGCTGGGTGTGCAGGATTTTTCTGCTACGTTACCCATCACCGTTACCGGAAACTGGACGGTAGAAATCCCTGCCGGTGTGGACTGGCTGGATGTAGACAAGAGAAGCGGATCAGGTGATGCCACGCTTACACTCAAAACCATTAAAGCCAATACCGGCGCAAAAAAACAAACGACCATCAAAATCATTTCAGCCGGTAAGATCATTGAAGTACTGATCAGCCTCGATGCATTCTACTCCAATCCTGTTACTACCATGATGGGCGGGAACAAATACGATGACGCCGGTAAAGTGATTGCCACTTCAGACGGCGGCTACCTGTTTGTTGGATCTACCAGCAGCAATACCGGCTTCTTCAATGAAAATCCCGGCCCCGGCGCAAAAGCAATTGCCATCAAATACAACGCGGAAGGAACCATACAATGGAAGAAATATTATGGCGGTAACCGCAACGACGAATTTGTTGCTGCTGCAGCCACCCCTGATGGCGGTTATGTACTGCTGGGAGAAACCAGCAGCAACCAGGGGGATTTTTCCACTAACCACGGGAACACCGATCTCTGGGTTCAGAAGATCGACAAAGATGGAAATGCAGGATGGATGAAATTATTCGGAAGTCATGATAGCGAAGCTGCCGGAGATATCGCAGTAGCTCCTGATGGCAGCATCTATCTCTCCGGTTTATCCAGCGGCACTGATGGCGATATGCAATCCAACCATGGCAGCGGAGATATCTTTATTGCACGCCTCCAGGCTGATGGCACAACCGTTTTTGCGGAATGTTACGGCGGCCAGGAATATGAATCCGGAAGAGGCAAGCTGATAGCATCAGCAACAGGGGTGGTATTCGCAGCTTTCACCAATTCTTCAGATGGAGACCTCCTCAATGCAGGTGGTGTTGGCAACCAGGATGGCTGGTTGTGTAAGCTCAACTGGCTGGGCAGGGTTATTTGGTCTAAAAAATACGGCGGAGCGGAAACCGATTATTTCGTGGGCCTCACTGCCACACCAGACGGAGGTTTTATTGTTACAGGCTCAACCGAAGGACCCGATTTTTACGGAGAGGCTGTAAGCGGCCAGGATGCATTTGCAATGAAAGTAAACGAGGAAGGGGTGAAGCAATGGTTTACGCTGGTGGATGATGAAGGCGCCACAGAATCATTCAACAATATTACCCTGTATAAGAATACCAGCTATATACTTACAGGCACTGTACTGGATGCCAGGGGACTCGATGGATGGCTTTGCCTGATAGATGGTACCGGCAAAAAACTCTGGACGAAGGCTTACGGCGGCGATAATGTGGATTATTTCAGCAGCATAACCTGCACCACAGATAATACCATCGTTGCAACAGGCGCCAGTATGAGCAGTAATGGGGATATTCCATCCAATGCAGGGGATTTTGATATTTTCATACATAAGTTTAAATAATATAACAATTAGCAATAACCGAAAATGGTGTCCCGGAAAGGACACCATTTTTCATTTATAAATTATTATTTTTAGTTGATCCGCTTGTTATCCAGCGTCTCTTTCTTCTCTATCCTGTAACTAAGCACTAAGCCAAGTCCACCGAAAATACCGATCAGCGCAAAGTAGATGGCGGTGTAGGCCTCACTGTCTTCAGTACGTATGTTAAACATTCCTGAGAATTGGATCACAAAAGCAAAGAAGAGGCCGATACCCGCGCCGATCATCAGCAATCCCCATTTCAGGTTCTTATAAGGGGCAGGGCGGTATTCCTTGGGGTTCATGCCTTTTTCTATCAGGGCAAGGTTCTCCCTCTTTTGCAGATACACTACGCCGAATATGCAGGCGAACATACAGATGAACAATACTATTGGTACTAAATCCATAAAAAAGTCTTTATAAGTGAATGGTTGATTGTTTCCTGTCTGATCAGACGCCGCGTTTTCTTCCCGGGTTACAGCTGTTGAAGAGTTTTTTTTCGCGGCGCCCTTACAACAACTATGACTACGGCCGGCAGGGACAGGTTACAGTTTTTGCCCGGAAATTTCCAGGCGGCTCCATCTTCCATCTCTTTTCAATTATTTGTAACTTACCTGTAACATGAGAATCACTTCTGTAGTCTAATAACCTGCGATGAATATTGCACAGCTTGATACTGAAATCATTAGCAGGATCCTACGGGGAGAAAAAGCCTTATATGCCGACCTGGTGAAGAAGTACCAGAACTTCGTTTTCACCATTGCAGGCAGGTATACCTCCAGCCGCGAGGACGCGGAAGAGATTGCCCAGGATGTATTTGTGAAGGCTTATAAGAACCTTGCCGACTTCCGCGGAGACTCCAAATTCAGCACCTGGCTGTACACTATTACCAGTACTACCTGCATTTCTTTCCTCCGGAAGAAAAAACTGGTAGTACATTCGCTCGACCAGGAACATGTTTTTGAACTGGCAGATGCCCATGACTCCGGTTTCAGGGCCAACCAGGTAGAACAGAAATCCAGGTTGCAGATGGTGAACCAGGCCATCCGGATGCTCAGTCCCGATGACTCGAAGATCATCACCCTGTTTTATAAAGGAGAGCAATCGTTGGAGGAAATAGGACAGATCATGGGTCTGGACCCCAATACGGTGAAAGTGAAACTTCACCGGGCACGGCAAAGACTGAAGACCAAAATGGAAGAATATTTCCTGGAAGAAGTAAAGAACATCGCAGACTGATAACAATATTGATCAAATTCAAAAGGCAGCTATGAACAAGCCTGAAAACATGGAAGAGCGACTGTGGGATTATATCGATGGGCTCAGCAGCGAGCAGGAACGCTCCTTTATTGCAAAGCTGATCGAAGAAAACCTCGAATGGAGAAGAAAATACCATGAACTCATGGATGTACATCTGTTGATGCAACAGAACATTGAGCTTGATGAGCCATCCATGCGCTTCACACAAAATGTGATGGATGCCGTTGCCGGGGAACAGATAACACCCGCCGCCAAAACCTATATAAAAAAATCCGTGATCCGCGGAATAGCAGCCTTCTTTTTAGTAAGCCTGGCCGCATTGCTGGTTTATACTTTTGCGAATGTGGACTGGAACGCATTCAGCAAATCCGCCCCTATCGTGCAATTGCCGGAGGTGAATATCGGGAAGTACATGAACAGCACCCTTTTCAACAGCATCGCCATCATTACAACAGTGCTTGCCCTTGCCCTTGTTGATATGACCATCAGGAAAAAACAAAAAAGGAACAGGGAAATGACTGATCATTAACCTGCTCCTCCGATCTGTAAAAATGTATATCGCTTAGTCGTTGAACTTCTTTTTCAGCTCAGCCAGTTTGGCCTGAAAAGGATTCAGCGGCTCTGCTTTTTTAGGCTGGCTCTTCTGCATACCACCACCTCCACTATTATTCGGCCTTCTATCTCCACCACCAGAAGACTTGCTGCCACTGCCTTTACTGCTGTCCTTCATCGACAGGCTGATACGCTTGCGGGCAACATCCACTTCGGTTACCGTCACCGTTACTTTCTGGTTCAGTTTTACCGCTTCATTAGGATCGCTGATATAAGTATTGCTCAGCTGGGAAATATGCACCAGACCATCTTGCTTAACACCAATATCAACGAATGCGCCGAAATTGGTGATGTTCGTAACGATACCAGGCACTACCATACCAGGCTTTACATCTTCAATAGACTTGATGGTATCTTCAAAACGGAACTCTTCTATCTGAGCACGGGGATCACGGCCAGGTTTCTCCAGTTCTTTCAGGATATCCTCGATGGTGAACTCACCGATCTTTTCAGAAATGTATTTTTTCCGGTCGATCTTCTTGCGGAGCTCTGTCTGCTGGATCAGGTCTGCAGGTGTAGCACCGAGATCCTTCGACATCTGCTCAACCACAAAGTAGCTTTCCGGGTGAACGGAAGAATTATCCAGGATATTCTCTGCACCGGGTATGCGCAGGAAGCCCGCACACTGCTCGAATGTTTTTGGCCCCATCAGGGAAACCTTCTTCAGTTCCTCGCGGCTTTTGAAAGCGCCGTTCTTTGCACGGTATTCAACGATATTCTTCGCCAGTGTTCCGCTGAGGCCGGACACATACACCAGCAAATGCTTGGAAGCAGTGTTAACATCAACGCCCACATAGTTCACAGCACTCTCCACTACCCTGTCCAGTGCATCTTTCAGTTTGGTCTGGTTTACATCATGCTGGTACTGTCCAACACCGATTGATTTCGGATCGATCTTCACCAGTTCGCTGAGCGGATCGAGCAGCCTTCTGCCGATGCTCACTGCACCACGTACAGTCACATCCTGGTCAGGGAATTCTTCACGCGCCACTTCCGATGCGGAATAGATGGAAGCGCCACTCTCATTCACCTGGAACACGCTCACAGGCTTGCCGAAATCGATACTGCGCACCAGTTGTTCGGTCTCACGACCAGCTGTTCCATTACCGATGCCGATAGCTTCGATCTCATATTTATCAACCAGGAATTTCAGTTCTGCTACTGCCTTGTTCCAGTCGTTCTGCGGAGGATGCGGATAAATGGCCGTGTTGTACACCAGGTTGCCCTGCGCATCCAGACAAACCAGTTTGCAACCGGTACGGAAGCCAGGATCCAGCGCCAGTACGCGTTTGCTGCCAAGCGGCGAAGCCAGCAGCAACTGACGCAGATTTTCCGTGAATACATTTATAGCTTCTTCATCAGCCTTGTTTTTGCTGATGAGCCTGAATTCATTTTCGATAGAAGGTTTCAGCAAACGGTCGAAAGAATCTTCCACAGCCTTCTTCACTTCGCCAGCCAGGGGGCTGCTGCCTTTCACGAAGATCCTGTTGAGCTCATCCACAGCTGTCTGCTGCTCAATATTGATATCCATTACCAGGAAACCCTCTTTCTCTGCACGGCGTATAGCCAGCACACGGTGGGAAGGGCTGTCTGACAATGGTTCACTGAACTCGAAATAATCGCGGTACTTCTGTGCCTCTTCTTCCTCTTTTTTGCTGGTAAGCACTTTGGAAGAGAAAGTAGCCGTTTCAGTAAAGAGCTGACGAACTTTATTACGTGCCTGTTCATTTTCAGAGACCCATTCCGCAATGATATCGCGTGCGCCCTGCAATGCTTCTTTGGAATCCTTCACCTGCTCATTTAGGTATTTCTCAGCTTCAGCAGAGAGGTCTTCATTGCCCTGCTCAAATACCAGTTTGGCAAGTGGCTCCAGGCCTTTCTCGATGGCCTGAGTGGCGCGGGTTTTGCGCTTCGGTTTATAAGGAAGATAGAGGTCCTCAAGTATGGTGGCATCATAACAATCGTCGATGCGCTGTTTCAGTTCCGGCGTCAGCTTACCCAGACCATCGATGGTTTTGATCACAGTTTCCTTGCGCTTTTCGAGCTCGTTGAAATAAGTGATCTGCTCCACGATATTCCCGATGGCCACCTCATCCAGGTTATTGGTTGCCTCTTTCCGGTAACGGGCCATGAACGGGATGGTGGCGCCCTCCGCGTTGAGGTCGTGCACATTGTTGATCTGCTTAAGGGTAAGATTCAGTTTCTCCGCGATCTTTTGACTGTACTTAGGTTCCATGGTATATGTTGATTTACCGAACGGCCGGGATGGGACCGGGGCCCTTAATTCGGGGGAGCAAATGTAAGGTTTGGCTTCTAAGAAAAAAGTTTGTTTTATTTAGTTCCCGACCATTTCCGCCAATAAGTTATTCACCTTCTTCGGCTCCGTCATTACCAGCAGGTGACCAGCCTTCTGGATCACGTGCGTGGGCGTGGTCAGCCGCTGCGGCAGCACTTCGTCACGGGTGCCGTGGATATGCATCAGCGGCGCAGGAAGCACTTCATTTTTCCAGGTTAGGATGGCATTCATGGCCCAACGGATGAAACGTGTATCGCTATCCTGGATGATCTGAAGGAGCAGCTTCTTATCTTCCCCTGTTTCCCTGGTAAAGATCCGTTTGCTCCTCGCCATCATTTTCACAAAACCGATGGGTATCACTTTATGCAGCCTGATGGCCGCAGCCGCCCTGAAATATTTAGGAAGATGCGCACTCAGCGGTATACTGCTGATCAGAACGGTCTGCACCGGCTTTGTTCGCTTAGCGATCTCTGTTGCCAGCATACCACCGAAACTGAGTCCCACCAATGCAAAGGGCTCACTTGTATCTATCTTTTCGGACAACCGCAGTGCATATTCGAGAAGGCTCTCATCCTGCTGCGGGTCGATCCAGTTAAGATGCACCATTTCAACTCCTTCGGGCAGCCTGATATGTTTGAACACCCGCTCATCTGCCGCCAGTCCGCTGATAAAATATACCCGTTTGCATTTCATTCCCTAAAATTAATGAATCGTGCGCAACCGTTCCCCTGCCTCCCGGGGCAAAACCTTACCTTTGGCCGAGAATCTACATTATTATGGATATCAAACAGAATATTCTCGAAACGATTGGCAATACGCCATTGATCAAACTCAACAAGGTCACGAAGCACCTGCCTGCCACCATCCTGGCAAAAGTGGATTATTTCAATCCCGGCAACTCCATCAAGGACCGCATGGCCCTGAAGATGGTGGAAGTGGCAGAGAAAGAAGGCAAGCTGAAGCCCGGCGGCACCATCATTGAGTGCACCAGCGGCAATACCGGAATGGGACTGGCCCTGGCAGCCTGTGTGAAAGGATACAAATGTATTTTCACTACTACCGATAAGCAGTCTAAAGAAAAAATGGATATTCTCAAGGCCGTAGGCGCCGAAGTGATCGTTTGTCCAACCAACGTGGAACCCGATGATCCCCGCTCCTACTACTCCGTTGCCCGCAGGCTGGCCGCTGAGATCCCCAACTCTTTCCACTGCAACCAGTACGATAACCCCGCCAACCGCCTGGCCCACTACGAAACCACCGGTCCCGAGATCTGGGAACAGACCGGCGGTAAGATCACCCACCTCGTATGCACCGCAGGCACCGGCGGCACCGTTACCGGAACTGCCATGTACCTCAAGGAAAAGAATCCCAATATCAGGATCTGGGCTATCGACGTATACGGTTCTCTCCTCACCAAATATTTCAAAACTGGTGAGATAGATATGAACGAAGTACACCCCTATATTTCCGAAGGTTTCGGGGAAGACTTCGTTCCCGAAAACTACGATATGAGCGTGATCGACCATTTTGAACAGGTAACCGATAAAGACGGCGCAGTAATGGCCCGCCGCCTCGCCAAAGAAGAAGGTCTCTTCTGCGGATACAGCGCCGGCAGCTGCCTGCAGGGACTCCTGCAACTCGGCAACTCGCTCACTAAAGACGACGTGGTTGTCTGCATCTTCCACGATCACGGCAGCCGCTACGTTGCCAAGATCTATAACGACCAGTGGATGATGGAACGCGGATTCCTGGATGTGAAAACATTCCGCGATATCGTCAACGGCCGCAGCGCCAAACAGAAACTGGTTACCATCCAGCCCACTGGTACAGTAGCTGACGCAGTAGACCTGATGAAGAAATTCGATATCGAACATATCCCCGTAATGAATGGCAATGGTATCATTGGCGCCATCAGCGAAAGCGGATTGTTCAATAAGGTTTTCAGCAATCCTGATATTAAAACCGCCAGCATAGAAAGCGTGATGGAACAACCATTCCCGATAGTGGATTTCAATACTCCACTTGAAAAATTACGCAATCTCATCAACAAAGAAAACGGAGCGGTGCTGGGGAAGGATGATGCCGGTAATTATCATATCGTGACCAAGTATGATGTGATACAGGCATTGGGAAGCTGAGCTTTCATTATATTTTTTGAGCCTCTTGTTCTTTATTTGGGCAAGAGGCTTTTTGTTTTGTGCCGGGTTGGGGGTGGTGTGAGTGAGGCTGCAAAACATACCCACACCTGGTGGTTCTTTTATGGGCTGTGGTGGGGTATGTTGGGGCTGTAGAATGATACACTTTTTACCCCTCTCCCCTTTTATCTGCGGCATTGCACAAAGGCCATCCTGGTGCCGCACCGCCAGGGTGATGTGGGCTTCAGGGGATATGAAGGAAAGGCCTTAAAACATACGTTCCTAACGCCCGGCCCTGCACCTCCGCCCCGACATTCCCCTCAATGCCCAATAGAACCCCAATAAGGTGTGGGTATGTTTTACAGCCTACCCTTCATACCACCTGAAGCCCAAAAGAAAATTATTTTGATTTATCAGGAAATGCCTTCGGAATCGCCGGCACGCCCTGCCTGCCTTTTTGTTGCAATTGACGCAGCAACTCCTCCACGCCACGCTTGAGCTGCTGGTCGTTGCCGAGATACTCCTGGTGCGGATCATTGATGATCTCGATATCAGGATGTACACCCTCACCTTCGATAATGAACTTGCTGCCATCAGCAGCAAATGATGCAAACTCCGGTTTTCGCAGATCGCCGCCATCGATGAAAGGAAGGCTTCCACGGATACCAACTACACCACCCCAGGTACGCTGCCCGATGAGCGGTCCGATCTTGTAATACTGGAACTGGAAGGGGAAGAGATCGCCGTCAGAAGCTGAGTACTGATCAATAAGACAAACCTTCGGACCGATATGCGTCTGGGCAGGACGCGTGCCGCTGAACCTGCCGTTACGCATCAGCGTGCCCATGCTGATCTCGCGGCGTAGCCGCTCGATGATCATGGGAGATACATTGCCGCCACCATTCCCACGGTCGTCGATGACGAGCGCTTCCTTATCGAGCTGCGGATAGAAATAGCGGGCAAACATATTGAGGCCCGCAGGTCCCATGTCGGGAATATGCAGGTAACCGACGCGGCCGCCGGATGCGGCATTCACTTTGGCGATGTTCTGCTGTACCCACTCGTGATAGTAGAGCGCAGATTCGTCCGAGATGGGTTTTACGTAATATTTTCTGGCGTTGGTGGCAGAAGCTGTAGTGTTTGTTGTGATCTCGGTCACCTGGTCGGCTTTTCCGGTGAGCGCCTCGTAGAGATTGGAAAGCTTGCTCACATCCTGGCCGTTGATGGCAATGATGAAGTCGCCTTTTTTGATATTGATGCCGGGTTGACGGAGTGGCGATACCAGGGTCTTGTCCCAGCTCTCGCCGGAGAGGATGCTGTCGATTTTGTAGTAGCCGGATTTGTCGCGTGAGAAACGGGCACCTAACATGCCTGTTTTGATGCGTTCTACATCCGGATGGTCGCCGCTGTTCACGTAAGCATGGCCGATACTCAGCTCGGCAATCATTTCGCCGATGATGTAAGTGAGATCATTGCGGTGATTTACGTAAGGGACCAGTAAGGCGTAGCGGTCGTGCACCTTTTTCCAGTTCACTCCGTGCATATTGGGATCATAGAAATAGTCGCGCATCTGCCGCCAGCTTTCATCGAATACCTGCTTCCATTCGGCACGCAGGTCGGTGGTATATTTCAGGCCTTCGAGATCGAGCTTGTTTTTTGCATCGATCTTCATGGTGCTGAGATCTTCGATAAAATAATCGTTCCCTCTCCGCAGCAGCACTTTCTTCCTGTTATCACTGATCTCGTACTGACCAGTGAAGCCGAGGTCATTTTCTTTTTTGTCTTTTAGACTGTAGAATTTGAAAGCAGGCGAAGTACGCGAGTTCATGGTGGTATAGAAAAGCCCATCGTTATGCGCAACGATATTGAAATAATTGCCGGGTGTAACGGGCAGACTTTCGATGCGGTCTGCAATGTTATCTTCATCGATATTGATCACTACTGTATCAGAAGCTTTGGGTGCATCGGCAGATCTGGGAGCAGGGCCACTTTCTTTGATGCTCACTTCATCGTTCTCCTGCTGAAAGGCGGATCTGGCACCATTGGTGAGACGAACGAAATAAGGCTTGCTCATATCCACGTAGGCGTGGTTCCATTCTGTCTGACTGTAAACAGGATTGAAGTCGCGCTGCGAAACGAAATAGAGGAGTTTGCCATCAGGGCTGAAAGAAGGCTGACCGCTGTTATACCATTCGTCTGTAACCGTGATCTCCTTTTTTGTTTCGCGGTTCCAGAGTTTGATCACATCGAAGCCTCGTGATTTACCGGGCAGGGTGTAACCGATCCATTTACTGTCGGGCGCCCAGGTATAGTCGCCTATTTCAGCGGCGTCGGATTTGACGATGGAAGTTTTAGCGCCGGTGGCAACGTTGATGATGTAAAGCTCCTGCGAGCGTTCGCCCAGCAGGATCCATTTGCTGTCTGGGCTCCAGGATGGATAGAACTTATAACTGCCGCCGCCCCTGGTGATGGCTTTGGCGGGTTCTGAGCCATCCTGCTTCTGGATATACAATTCGTCTTCCCCGCTCTGATCACTTATGTAGGAAACCCATTTGCCATCAGGGCTCCAACTGACGGAGCGGTCGTTTGCACCACTGCTTCGTGTAAGGTTCCGCGTTACACCATTCTTTTCGGGCACAGTGAACACATCTCCCCGGGCGCTGAACAGTGCGCGTTTGCCATCAGGGGCGATGGAGAATGACTGTATGAACTTTCCGGCATCGATCTGTTTGGGCCGGCTTCCAGACAGGTCTTCGGAGATACTGATGTTAAGTTTCTCTTCTTTGCCCGATGCAAGATCGTAGAGATAGATAAAACCACCGTTCTCGAAGGCGATGGCATTATCGCCCAGAGATGGAAATTTACAATCATACTCCGTGAAGCTGGTTAGCTTTTTGATCTGCTTGCTGTTGACGTCAACGGAGAAAAGGTTCATCACGCCGTCGCGGTCACTGAAGAAATACACGGCATTCTTGTGGTACATGGGAAAGATATCCTGGGCGGGATTGTTGGTGAGGTTCTCGGAATTACCTGACTTCACATCGTACAGCCAGATATCGTCGGCCATGCCGCCCTTGTAGCGCTTCCAGGTGCGGAATTCGCGGAAGATGCGGTTCATGGCCAGTTTGCTGCCATCTTCATTATAGCTGGCCCAACCTGCAACGGCAAAGGGCAGCTCAGTGGGTAGATCACCGCTGAGAGGTGCCAGGTATAACTGTCCGCGGAATGGATTGGCAGAATTGCCGCGGTTGCGAAAGATCACCTGCTTATCGTCCGGCGTAAAACCCATCACTACGTTATTGGGCCCCATACGGTCCGACACATCATCACGGGATAGTGTAGCCGAAAAACTGATCCTTTTGGGATTCCCTCCGTTGGAGGGGATGGTGAACACTTCTGTATTGCCATCGTACTGGCCGGTGAATGCGATGGTTTTACCATCATGACTGAACCTCGGGAACATTTCGTAACCGGGGTGGTTGGTGAGTTTACGGGCAGTTCCCCCGCTGCGTGCAACGGTATACAGGTCGCCGCCATAAGAGAACACTACTGTATTGCCATGAACGGCGGGGAAGCGAAGGAGACGGGCTTCCTGGGCCATCATGGATAAGGATAAGGTGCTTAGGCACCCTGCGAGCAAGATTTTCTTCATGTTCATTTGGTTAACCGTTTGGAAATTGGATGCCCCTGAACGGGCTGGCATCCGGACTGATCTGTTATGAAAAATAATGAATTTTCAGGCTGTTATACAGACTAATTTTAATACAGCAGCGTTAGCACATTGACGAATATGAAACCATGCAGCCGGACCATTTACGGCTGCACGCATATAATTAATTTATAATTCAAGTAATCTGAATCCTTAGAAAAAACTTTACCTCTGACCCTTATGAATAACCACAGAACTGTTTTTACAACCGTACTCACAGCGCTATTGCTATGTGTTACGGGCAGCACTGTTTATGCGCAGGCCATAGTCAGGAAACCGGTCCCCTCCACGTACAGTTTCAGCTCCGAAAATGAAGCGCCAGGTGGCGTATCCATTACACCATTCAAAAAAGTGCAGCTCTTCCTTCCGGCTTCGGAGATCAGCTTTGCACCGGGCACGGTGATCCGGTCTGTTGGATTCTCATACGAAGGAGGTGCAGACGTACCGGCCGGTGGCAATCTGAAGATCTATTTAGAGAATACTTCCAGTACAGTAAATGCAAAATCAACCAACTGGGCCACTTCATTGGGTGGCATGAGCACCGTGTATAACGGCAGCTATTCAGTTCCGGTAGGCATCCTGAACGAAGCCGAACAAAGCGTGAACCTTACCAGCAGCTTTACTTATACCGGAGGCGGCCTGTATGTTTCATACGAGTATGCCCCCACGAGCTTTTCCACCATCGCCGCCAGGGCCAGGGTGAATACAGTTTCCGATAACTCCTGCAAAATGAGCTCAGGTACGGATCTGTCCGGCACAACGGTGGGCAATCATAACTATCGTCCGCAGATCCTCTTCGGGATCGACAATCCCGTCAATAACGACCTGGAGGTGAGAAGCATCAGCTCTTTTGCCATTGCAGGAAAGGCTTTGAACTGCCCCAACCAGGTGACGGCAGTAGTTCGCAACAACAGCAACCAGGAGCATTCAAATATTCAGGTGACCATGACCGTTAGCGGAGTGAACACGGGCAGTTTCACTGAAAATATCGGTTATATCGCCGCAGGCGACTCAGCCGAAGTGTCCTTTGTAGCACCCGTTACCCATAATGGCATACAACATTTCATCGTTTCACTACCTGCGGATGAGGTGAATAGCAATAACTATTCAAATTATGCGCAGCAACTGGATTGCGAAACCCTCAGTTATGTTTCGGATCAGTTTGGTTACGATAGTGTAGGGTATGGAGCAGGAACAGGCATCATGGCCGTAAAATACCCCGTATCACAGGTTGCTGTTCGCCTGGACGCAGTCCGCTTCAGGGTTTCAAGAGACGCGGGAAATATTGGTCAGTCGGTCAGAGCCGTGATCATCGATGAATACAGCAATATCCTGGTCAGCTCACAGCCCTTTGTAATGCAGGCTTCCATGCTTGGCACCGACCAGTTGATCCCGCTGGATGCCCCCGTGGTCCTTCAACCTGGTGAGAGCTTTTATGCAGGCATCATCCAGGAAGGCGGCAACAATTATCCCGTTGGTACTGCATTCCCCAAAAAGATGCAGCCAGGCAGGTCTAATTCTTTCTTTTTCGATATAACAGGTGCCACCTCTACAGAGGCTACGCTGAACGGCAGTTTCATGATCGGTGTGCATGGAACTCCATACCTTGAACTGGCGGGCACTTCTTCCGGACAGATCATGGATGGCACGCAGGTAATGTTTGTGGCTTCACCCGGGTTCACGAATTATGATTTCAAAGTGAATGGTGTATCCGGATATTCCGGTGTCAACAACTACTTCATTTATTATCCTTCCAATGGCGATATCATCACACTGGAAACGGAAATCAATAATTGTACTTATACAGCCACTGAAAATTTTGTGATGGATGTCAGTCCGATTACACCTGGCGCCGGCAATATCCTGTACGTGAACCGCCATGCTGCTGTACCAGGCGATGGTCATAGCTGGGATGCGCCGCTGACTGAACTGGCCGATGCATTGCGATGGGCAAAAGTGCGTGAAGCGAATTTTTCCCCTGCCAATCCCCTGAAGATCTTTGTGGCAGGCGGCACCTACAAACCATTGTACAGTATAGTGGATGAAGCATTTGGCATGGAAGGGGGCGCTAACAATGCTTTCCTGCTGGTAAAAAATGTTGAATTATATGGTGGCTTTGCAGGAACTGAAACAAGCATCGCAGAACGCGATCTTTCTGTGGCGTATCACAAAACCATTCTCAGTGGAGACTTCAGTGATGATGATATGGTTACCGGAGATGCACAGAGCCTGGAAATAGCCAATATGTTCGAAAATGCGCTGCACGTAGTGGTTGCATCAGGTGAGGCAAGCAACGGTATCATGGATGGCTTTACCATCGTTGGCGGAGGCGGTGAACTTACCGGCCTGGAGTATGAGAGTATCAATGGCAACCAGGTGGCCACAAGATCAGGAAGTGCTATCTATATCGAATCCTCTTCCCCGCAGATCCGTAATATGGTGATCGCAGGCAACAGATCGGAGATCAATGGAGCGGGCATTTACGCAAAAAACTCACACGCTGCCATCACCAATATGCTGTTGTTCAAAAACCTGTCCGTTACAACGGGCGCGGCCATTTACAATGATGAAAATGCAGACATATATTACACCAATCTAACTATTACCAATAACCGCTCATTGACGGGCAGTGTGATCACCAACAATCATGCATCACCTCAATTCCGCAACAGCCTGGTGCAGGGTAATAATACCGGTATCTTCAATATTTCCAGTACACCGGTGATCAGGTACAGCCTGGTGCAGGGTATGGCAGCTGATGCAGCCAATTTTATACTCGATGGCACCATGGACCCGCAGTTCACGGATGTTCCGGGAGATGATTACACGTTGAAGTCAAGCAGCAGTATGATCAACCGTGGAAATAACCTTTATTTTCAGGCCGGGCAAACACCCGATCTGACAGCTATTACCAGGGACCTTAACAGTAAGGACCGCATACAGGAAAACACGATCGATATCGGTGCTTACGAAGCAAAACCATCCCTGATGATCCTGCAGCATCCTGTGGATGTTACCAGTTGCCAGGGAAGCGAAGTGAACTTCGTTGCACTGGTGAACTCATCCGGCATCTCCACCCCTTCTTATCAATGGCAGCAAAGCAATGATGGCAATACATGGAATAATATCGATGGGGCTACACAAGCCAGCTACCTGCTGAAGGCCAGTACAGAAATGTATTTCCGCTGCATCATCGGAATCCCGGGATTTTCCATCACTACCAATGCAGCCAAACTGTCCACCATTCCATTTACAGCCCCAGTGATCACAATGTCCGAAAGGTACTGCCTGAGCGACAATACAGTAGAGCTCAAAGCATCTCCGGAAGGAGGCGTATTTGAAGGCGAGGGGGTATCTGAAAACAGCTGGAGCCTGCTTGGCTTTAAAACAGGCAAACAGACCATCAGGTATAAATACACAGCGCCCAATGGCTGCCAGGGAACTGCGGAAAAAACGGTAATGCTGGAATCCTGCCTTAAAGATGGTCAGGTGAAGGTATTAAGGGCTCATCCCAACCCTACCCGTGGACCGCTTACCGTGCTTATCGAGATGGGACATGAGGTAAGGGAGGCTGAAATGCATATTTCCACCATCCATGGGCAAATCGTGATACGCAGGCAGCTGAAACTGGCCCGAGGCACCAATATCCAGGAATTCGACTGCAGCGGCCTGGGTGCGGGCATTTACTTTGTGATCATATATAATGAAAGTAAGAAACCACTGGCCTCTATGAGGTTCGTGAAGCAATAATGCTGATAAACATTTGTAAATGAACGCAGGAAGCCGATTGGCTTCCTGCGTTTCTTTTTGTGTGAAGGGAAAGGTATAAAGCAAAGAGACCACCAGGTAGGTAGTCTCTCCTGTAAAACCGGCTTGTAAATCGTTTTGCCTAAAGGGAATTTCGTACGGGATCAGGGTTACGGACTAAAAAGGGCATCTGCTTGCCGTAAAGGTTGATGCAAGGTGTAAATAACTCATAATGAGTGGAAGTTTATTCGATCAATAGCAGCAAAAAGGCGATTAAACACCCTAAACAGCAGACAGGGAAAAACGCGTTTTTCCGCTACGTAACCTTGTGTTAATAACTGTAACGCATCAGTGAAAACAATCATTTGTTTGATTTACATCAATGAAAATCAATCAAAACCGCATATTTCTGGTAGAATTACGATAGCAGAATCAAAACTTTACGAGCTAACCTCCTGAAACACTACGATATGAGGAGTAAATCCCGAACATTTATAATCGAGAAGTTCTGCTCTTGCGAAGGAAGCCGTCCGGCAGTACTTTTGTTTCAGAAGTTGATTGATAACTAAATCAATCAGTCCAATATCCGAGAACAACCTGTGTACTGATCCAATATCCAGAAAATCCAAAAAATCCAGTATCAGTCAACTTCTTTTTTCTTTTTAAATCCAAGATCCGATCCGATATCCGAAAGACCAAGATCCTAAATCCAATGATCAACCAAGGTCCAATTTGTCCGTAGAAAAACCAATGTCCAATCGTCCGTGAACAAACCAACCGTCCAATTGTCCGTAGAAAAACCCAATGTCCAATTGTCCGTGAACAAACCATCGTCCAATTTGTCCGTAGAAAACCAAGTCACAAGATCCTTGATTAACCGTCCGAAGTAAAATCCAACGTCCGAAAGAAACCAAAAGTTCAAATCCTGTGTGTTAAGAACCGTCTGCTTTAACTCCAATACCCTCCTGCAAAACAATCATTTTGCAGGAGGACAGCAGCGGTACTGCCAACACCAAATTTACCCCTGTTGCTTTCCCTCTCCACAGGCTGGGGCGACCGCTCAACAGGCCTTATAATCCATCCTCCATCAGCTTACTGCTTATTATTTATCCTGCTTCAGTATTTTGCAGGAAATTTACAAATGCCATTATTCACCGACCAGACTGGCAGGGAGATCATCATCAATTCCCTTCCGCAAAGGATCATTTCACTGGTGCCTTCCCAGACTGAATTATTGTATGACCTCGGCCTGGAACAGGAAGTGGTGGGTATTACCAAATTCTGCATACATCCGCAAAGCTGGTTCCGCACCAAAACACGCATCGGCGGCACCAAGAATATCAAATCTGACCTTATCCGTCAGCTGCAGCCTGATCTCATCATTGCCAACAAGGAAGAGAATGTGAAAGAACAGGTGGAAGCGCTGGCTGCGGACTATCCTGTATGGATAAGCGATATCCATGAACTGGAAGGTTCTCTGGATATGATCCGCCGGGTAGGCGCCATCACCGGCCAGGATGAAAAAGGAAATCTGCTGGCAGACCGCATACAAGGCGGTTTCCGGGAATTGGCCTGTCTCCTTCCCCGTCATGGGATTATTCCCGCCGCTTATCTCATCTGGCGTAATCCCTGGATGACCATCGGTCAGGATACCTTCATTCATGATATGCTTACCCGCTGCGGCGTCACTAACGTGTTCGGGCATGCGAAAAGATATCCTGAAATAAGTATCGAAGAATTGAGGGATGCAGACTGCCGTTTGTTACTGCTTTCATCAGAGCCCTACCCTTTCAGGCAGCAGCATGTGGAAGAATTGCAGTTGCAGCTTCCCCACACCAAGATCATCCTGGTGGATGGCGAATACTTCAGCTGGTATGGCAGCCGCCTCCAGGGAGCACCGGAATATTTCCGCTCACTGTTCACATCCGATATTTCTGTAATTTAGTTCCGCATGTCTGTGACCAACGATACCAACCTGGCGCTTGAGCCCAACAAACCATCGCGCAAGAAGCCCATGTTTCCTGTAACCGATGAGCTGCGCGCTTACCTCAAACATCATGGCCGCGAAGTGAAGCTGCCTGTGTCGTACAAAGACCTGCTGCATTTCACGTACTCGGTCCCGCTGCTCGACAAATACGGAAAAGACACCCACTGGGAAAGTGTGCTCTACGATATGCGGGAGTTTGAATTCATCCGTGAAGGCCTGGTGAAGATGTATGCCTTCCTCAAAACGGAGGGAGATCTCACCTTCACCAAACACCTGGATGTAGCCCGGGTGGACTATTGCAGTTTCGGTAATTCAAATCCTTTCCGGATCAGGATCGTGAACAAGTTCAACGACAACTACGATCATTACTATATCAAGATCGCCGATGCATCCAGGATCTACGGGCTGGAGCTGGAGCACCTGCTTTCTCCCAACCGCATCACATATCTTACTCATCACAATACATTGGTGGAAGAACATATTCCCGGTATCCCCGGCGATGTGTTCATCAGCAAGCACCTGCATGAGCCCAGTACCAACAGGATCAGGCTGGCTAAGGAATTTGTGAAGTTCAATGAGCGCTGCTTTGTGCGGCTGCTGGGTGATATGCGTTCCTACAATTTTGTGGTTGACATTACCCCGGATATCGAGGATTTCCAGTACCGGATCAGGGCAATCGACTTCGACCAGCAATCTTATGAGGGCAGGAAGAATCTTTACCTGCCTCAATTCTTCAAAGAAAATATGGAACTGGTTTCCATCTGCACCAAACACCTCAACCAGGATACCATCGAGCAATACCAGACCGAGGAGCGCACCATGATGGCCTTCCGTGTGGCCAGCACGCGCTTCCGGCTGATGGAGCTGCTGAATATCATGGCCCGGGACAAAATATCTTCCGAAGAAAAGCTCATTCAACTGAGAACTGAACTGGGTGAATATTTCAAAGCTCCTGCTTTCGACAAATGTAATTCCATGGGCAAGCTGGTAAAGCGGCAGCTGAAGCAGACGCTCCAGAAGAACCTCGCCCTCATCCAGAAAAACCTGGGCAAGTTCGAGGATTAGTCCGCAGTGCCCAATCGCTCGCGTCCCCGCGAGTGATTTCTATTTGTTCGCCTCCGAACCTGTCTTCACTCCGTTTTCCACTTTCGCTTTCTTATTTCTCCATTTTTCTTCTTTCGCTTTGCGGCAAAACGAAAGATTTGTGTTTAAAAAACGCTATCCGGAACGTATCTTAGCGCGGCGTTCAAAAAAAGACCTGATTCCTTAAATTAATTTCAAAAAGCACATTTCTTTCTTAATTATTACCATAGAAAAATTATCAAATCATGAAGAAATACAAAGCCGGGGTACTTTTTGGAGAGGAACTGGAAGCCCTGTACAAGGATGCTAAAGAAAACCAGTTTGCCCTCCCTGCTGTGAACACCATTGGTACTGATACCATCAATGCCACCCTGGAAACAGCGGCCAAAGTAAATTCACCGGTCATCATCCAGTTTTCAAACGGAGGTGCTCAATTCATTGCAGGTAAGGGAATGCCCAACGATCAGCTCCAGGCCAATATTTCCGGCGCCGTTTCCGGAGCCCTGCATATTCACAACGTGGCTAAATATTATGGTGTGCCCGTTGTACTGCATACAGACCATGCTGCCAAGAAATGGCTGCCCTGGATCAGCGGTCTGATCGATGCAGGTGAGCAATACTATAAAGAGAAGGGCCAGCCCCTTTTCAGTTCACATATGCTCGACCTTTCGGAAGAACCCATCGAAGAGAATATCGAAACCTCTGTTGAGTTCTTCAAGCGCATGGCTCCACTGGGCATGGGCATCGAGATAGAGCTGGGTGTTACCGGCGGTGAAGAAGACGGTGTAGACAACAGTGGCATCGAGAACGATAAGCTGTACACACAGCCCCAGCACGTAGCCTACGCTTATAAAGAGCTTGGTAAAGTGGGCAGCCTGTTCAGTGTGGCGGCAGCATTCGGAAACGTACACGGTGTGTACAGTCCCGGTAATGTGGAGCTCCGTCCCGAAATCCTGCGCAACAGCCAGGAATACATCCAGCAGGAATTCAAAACCGGTCCAAAACCAGTATACTTCGTATTCCACGGCGGCAGCGGTTCTCCCCAGAACCAGATCCGCGAGGCCATCAGTTACGGCGCCATCAAGATGAATATCGATACTGATCTGCAATGGGCATTCTGGGAAGGCGTACTTCAGTATTACAAGAAGAACGAAGCCTATCTCCAGGGCCAGCTGGGCAACCCCGAAGGCGCAGAGAAGCCAAATAAGAAGCATTATGACCCCCGCGTATGGCTTCGCAAGGGAGAAGAAACATTTATAAAACGTTTAGAGATTGCGTTTACTGATTTGAACTGTATTAACAGAAATGCATAATAGTTAGATTTATTCTGAATAAGCGGCTGCGTCGCTGAAGGAAAGTCAATCTGCAGAAGGCTTCACCCCAAAATGGGGCTGGGATTCATACCCTCATGCCCCTATCTTTGCCGGGCGATTGCATCACCAAACTTAGAAATTATCATGCCTTCTAAAAAGATTGTTGACCTCCTCGGCGATAAAGCCGCTTATTTGTTGGAACACAAGTGCGAAACCATCGATAAATCGATGATCCAGCTCCCCTCAGCCGATCATGTAGAAAAGACATGGATCAACAGCAACCGCCCCAACCAGGTACTGCGCAGCATGCAGCAATTACTGGGACATGGCCGTTTGGCTGATACAGGTTACTGCAGCATCTTCCCTGTTGACCAGGGCATCGAGCACAGCGGCGGTTCTGCCTTTGCTCCCAATCCTATTTATTTTGATCCCGAGAACATCATCAAGCTGGCTATCGAAGGCGGCTGTAATGGTGTAGCATCCACTTACGGTGTACTTGGACTGATGAGCCGCAAATATGCGCACCGCATACCTTTTGTGGTTAAGATCAATCACAATGAGTTCCTGAGCCTTCCTAACAAATTCGATCAAACGATGTTCGGAACTGTTAAGAGCGCATGGAATATGGGAGCAGTTGCAGTAGGCGCTACCATCTACTGGGGCAGTAATGAAAGTGCACGTCAATTGAAAGAAGTGGCGGAAGCATTTGAACTGGCACACGAACTGGGAATGGCTACCATCCTCTGGTGCTATACCCGCAACAACGGCTTCAAAGTGGATGGCGTGGATTATCACACTTCCGCCGATCTTACCGGTCAGGCAAATCACCTGGGCGTTACGCTGCAGGCTGATATCATCAAACAAAAATTACCTACCAATAACGGCGGTTACCTGGCTACAAAGCATGGCAAAACCTCTCCGTTGGTATACGACAAACTCACATCCGATCACCCCATCGACCTCAACCGCTACCAGGTGCTGAATTGCTACAGTGGCCGTGTTGGTCTGATCAACAGTGGCGGCGAAAGCAAGGGCGCAAGCGACCTGGCTGATGCTGTTTATACTGCCGTGATCAACAAACGCGCAGGTGGTATGGGCCTGATCCTGGGAAGAAAAGCATTCCAGCGTCCGTTCAAAGAAGGCGTTGAACTGCTGCACACCACACAGGATGTGTATTTAGATAAAGATATCGTTGTGGCATAAGCTGCAACACGGAAAAACAGAAAAAAACGGCGCAGGAGATGCGCCGTTTTTTTGTAGTAACCCTATATTATTTTAATACACGTAATTCAGTGCAATGATATCATTGGCATTGAAAGGACGGTTCACGCCGTTACCGATACAGGCCAGCATCCAGGAGTTGGCGTCCGGACCTGTTGGTGTGCCGGGAATATGAACGGCGCCAACTGTACTGGCTCCCTCATTCACCGGAGATCCTCCACAACTGTAGGCCCTGTTCATGTAATCAGTATGACGGAAACCAACGCAATGCCCTACTTCATGTGCAATGATAGACGTTACAGTATTGATATTCCAGGTATCCAGGTATGATCTGTTCACCAATACGGAATTGTATGGATTGCCGCTGCTGGTGGGAAAGCCTGCCGATGCCAGGTAACCGGATCCGGAGGGTGCCGGATTGATCACAATATTTCCCCCGGATGTAACACGGCTGAATGTAATGCGGAGGCCCAGTGCATTGTAACGCGAAATGGCCGCATCAACAGCAGTCACATATCTTGCAGGCAGCGAGGAAGCTACGCGGATAGTGATATTGCGCGGAAGGCCTGTTACCAGATTGTAGGTGCGATACTGCTCCACTTCGGCAATACGCATGGTGAGCTTTTCAGGCCTACTGTCCAGATGCTCTTTGGTTACAACGATATCACCTTCTACAAGGTATCCTTCGCTGTGGAGTTGAACATTGTCTGTGCTGAAACCCAACGCAGCTATCTGCGCCAGAATATCCTGGCCCACAGGTTCAACAACAGTTTCTTTGGAATTCTTCTTACAGGAGAGTAAAACAAAGCATAATAACACAGGAATTCCTGCGATCTTGATTAGCTTTCTCATGTGCATGTTTTTTGTTAGTTAGAAAAATGGTATTCCACTTAATGCAGGGTTACTACATGTTGCATATGCAGGGGTTACTACATATCAGTGGTGAGATGTCTACGTAAAAAACAAGAAAACGCGGGAAGAAGAATAGTATAACAAGTATCCATGTAAGTTAGCGCTTATACAATCAGTCTGCGGTAAAGACATACTGTTTATTATTGTAACAGCGTTGCAACTTACATACATATAATGATCCTTAGCAACTTAGACCCAGAGCGGGTTTCAGCGGAATGCCGCAATCAATTTCGCTAACCTGCAGCAGGCAGGTCATCATACTGGTGAAAGCGAAAATGCCGCAGAGAGTTGCGGCATTTTCTTTAAAAAAAGAGGGTGTTCCACTTCACACCGGAACACCCTCGTTCAATATGACCGATCAATTAATTCTCTGGCATCAGTATGGCAAAGAATTCATTCTTTCCGCCGAAGACGAGTTTGGCAGCTTCCTGTACATCAGCAACAGTAAGTGCATTCACCAGCTTCTCGTAGTTGAGGAATCTTTCCATATTTCCACCATTGAGTTTAGCATCCATCAGCTGGCTCAGCCAGGTGCCATTCTCTTTGTAGCTGGCTTTGTATCCTTCGATCCATTGCTTCTTCACTTTATCGAGATAACTGTTGTCGATTGGTTTTGCAACCAGGTCAGCGATCTCTTTTTTCAGCGCTTTCACCAGTGTGTCCGCTTTATCAGGGCCACAAGGTAATTGCACCATGAAGCTGTACGCATTGTAAGGGTATTTTTCCAGGGAGCCGGAGCTGCCGCCACCATAGATACCCTGGATCTTTTCGCGCAGCTCTTCAATGATACGCAGGTTCAGCACTTCACTGAGCGCATTCACCTTCATGTTCATATCAGGACTGTAAGGCGTTTCGCCAGTATAGAAGGCCAGGATCAGGCTCTTCTGCTCAGTACCCTTGTTCATGTTGAAAGTATGTTCTCCGGAAATCACACGCACTTTATTGTCTACGATCTCCAAGCCTTTGCCATTCACTGGCAGCGAAGCCAGGTACTGCTCGATGAAAGGAGTCAGGTCGCTTTCCTTGAAGCTACCGGTAAATACGAAGTGCATGCCTGCAGCATTACCAAACAGTTCTTTGTAGATGGCAATGCAGCGGTCGAGATTGATCTTATCAAAGTATTCCACTTTTGGTACGCGGATAGGCGCCAGTGGATTTCTCTGATAGATGGTATTGTACATGGAATCGGCAAAAGCGGCTTCCGGATTGGCCGCCAGGTTAGCGAACTGTGATTTGTTGCGCTGAATGAAGGAGTTGAAAAGCTCCATGTCTTTCCTGGGCGCAGTCATCTGCAGATAGATCAGCTGGAAAAGGGTTTCCAGGTCTTTTACTGTTGAGCTGCCACCAAGTCCATGCGTGAATCCTGATACAGATATTTTCAGTCCGGCTGTTTTACCAGCCAGTACCTTACGGAGATCAGTAGGCGAAAATTCACCAATACCCATGGTAGGCACAACAGATGCAAAATATTCCGCATCGAATTTATCAGCCAGGCCATAGTTATTCTTACCACCAAATGCAGTACCGGCAACCAGTACCTGGTCGTTCTTGAAATCAGTTGATTTCAGTGTTACAGTGATACCATTGCTGAGTGTGAGTTCGGTAGTACCCAGGGTTGCATTGGTAGTTCTGTTTGTCACTTTACCTGCCGCAGGCAGTTCTTTGATCAGGCTGTTACCCAGTTCTTTTTCCTGGTAGGGCTTTACATCTGCCTTTGCAGCAGCAGCTACTATGGCCAGCAGTTCGTCCTGGGTAGGCAGGTTGGCAGAAGCACTTTCCGGCCCTGTAACATACACGAAATATTTATCCTGTAATTTCTCCAGTTCTTCTGAGAATTTGTTCACTTCTTCAATAGTGATACCAGGCAGCAGTGATTTGATGTATTCAAATTCCTTAACAATGCCGGGACTCGGAGCATTTTGCAGGAACAGCTTCACATACTCATCTACAAAGCCTCCTGATTCGGCCTTATCGCGGTTATTATAAGCCGCTTCAACAGAAGTGAGGATATTCTTTTTTGTTCTTTCCAGTTCAGCGGCCGTAAAGCCAAAACGTTTGATGCGTTCCAGTTCTTCTGTCAATGCAGTCAGTGATCTTTTCACATCGCCGGTACCAGCGGCGGCGTAAGCACCAAATGCATCATATCCCCTGGCATAGGAGCCGAAGCCGGCCTGCGCCATCAGGAAGGGAGGATTCTCTTTTTGTGTCAATTCACCCAGTCGCTGACTGATCATGCTGGAGAACAGGTTCTTGATCTGCTCTTTGCGATAATCAGCCACTGTTACCATGGGTGAAGTCTTGAATGCAGAGTAATTCACAGAAACAGTGTAAGTGGTTGCTTCCTTGTCTGTGATTACAGCAGCCTTGTTGGCGGTATAGGCAGGTACTGCTGCATAATCGCGTTTGCGGTATTTGGCAGGATTCACCAGCCTGGTGAAATGTTTCTTTACAAGGGCTTCTGCTTTTACAGGATCAACATCACCCACAACCACAACGGCCATCAGGTTCGGACGGTACCACTCTTTGTAGAAGCGGCGGATCGCGTCTGTAGGGAAGTTCCGGATCAGGTCTTCTTTACCGATCGGCAGCCTGTTGGCATACTTGGAACCGGCAAAGAGTTCCGGATAGATCTTCTTGAACATCCTTTCATCAGCGTTCTTGCCCTGGCGGCCTTCTTCGATGATGATGTTACGTTCGTTGTTGATGTCTTCATCCAGGTACGACACGTTGTGGGCCCAGTCTTCGAGGATCTGGAAACCGCTTTCGAGGTTACCAGGTTTGTCTGTAGGGATGGGCAGGATGTACACGGTCTCATCAAAGCTCGTATAAGCATTGAGGTCAGACCCGAATCCTACACCGATGTTCTGCAGGAAAGAAACGATTTCATTCTTCTTGAAATGCTTCGTTCCGTTGAAAGCCATATGCTCTCCCATATGCGCCAGCCCTTGCTGGTCGTCATCTTCCTGGATGGAGCCTGCGTTCAGTACCAGTCGCAGTTCCACTTTTTGTTCAGGTTTCTTGTTCTGCCTGATATAATATTTCAGGCCATTCGGCAAAACGCCGGTCTTCACTTTCGGATCGAGGGGGATCCTGTCGGTGAGTTTCACTTGAGCGGTCACGCCAACTGTACAAAGGACCATCAAAATAAGGAAGGCCCATTGTGTTAACGTGGTAACAGGTTTGTTCATAAATGAAAATTTTGTAGGTGCAAATGTAGGGGGTAACATACATATGTTAGTTTCCGTTGAACATAAAAAAACGGCAGGCCATAAAGCCTGCCGTTATCTATTATACCTGATAAGTTTATTCAGCTACTTCTGAGATCACATTACCCACTGCTCCGCTGGGCATCTGGATGCGCAGCATGGCAGCAACAGTAACAGCGATATCTGTCATATAGGTTTCGCGGTTGGTCTTGCCGGGTTTCACACCCCATCCATAGAATACGAGGGGAATATGTGAATCATACGGGTTCCAGAGGCCGTGTGTGGTGCCAGTGGGACCGCCATCGAAATAACCTGGCTGCAGGATCACCTGGATATCTCCGCAACGGCGTGGATAGTATCCGTTGTTGATCATCTTCCTTACTTTTTCATTGAGAGGAACAGTATTGAGATCATCCATGGCAAAAGCGCGGGAAATTCCGGGCTGTCTGGAGAGGTAATTTACGATAAGGTTCTTGATTGCTTTCTCATCCAGTTTCAGCGAATCGATCAGACCATGATTCAGGGTCACCTGGTGGTTCCAGGAACCAGTGATCAGTTTGGATGCACCGAAAGCCGCCTGCAGCATAGGTTCCAGGCCTTTGAGCCATACAGCGTCATCCACCAGTCCACCGGGCAGTCTGTTCTCGATATTGAAACCAGGTACATGCGATACACCATGGTCAGCACTCAGGAAGAGCAGGTATTGCCCCTTCCCTACTTTGGCATCCAGGAAATCGAAAAGAGAGCCAAGCTCTTTATCGAGTCGCAGGAAACCATCCTCCGCTTCCATTGAATTCGGACCGAAAGCATGGCCGATATAATCAGGAGACGAGAAGCTTACTGCCAGGAAATCCGTGATATCATCTGCACCGAGCTGCTCATTGGTAACAGCGGCTTTGGCCATATCGGCAGTGAGCGTATTTCCAAATGGAGTTGTGCTGATAGTGCCATAGTTCTTACCTGCAAAACGGTTCAGATCATAAGGAAAACCTTTCTGATCAGCGCCGAAAGGCTTGCCTTCGTAAGGCTTTTCATCAGATGTGCTCTGCACATATGAATTGGCAGGGTACATCAGGTTCCAGCCCTGTGCATAGTATTTATCGGTCAGTTTCTGTGCATTGAAATCTTTCACCCACTGTGGGAGATCGTTCATATAAAAGGTGGAAGAAACAAAATCGCCGGTCTTGGGGTCATACCAGTAAGCTGCATTGGCGGAATGCCCGGCAGGCAGGATAGCGCCACGGTCCTTGATAGCTACGCCTACCACTTTGCTCCTGAAATTGGTAGCCAGGCGAAGCTCGTCGGCTACTGTAGTAACGAGCATGTTCTTCGGACTCTGAACACCAGCGTCAGAACTGGTACCTACAGACTTAACTGTTTTGTCTTCAGTACAATAAACAGTACGCTTCAATTCGTTATCATACCAGTTGTTACCGGTAATACCGTGAATAGATGGCACACTTCCTGTATACACACAGGTATGTCCGCATGCGGTATAGGTAGGTGTGTAAGGAATAAATGTGTTTTCGCAGGTAAAGCCCTTATGCAGCAGGCGTTTGAAACCGCCATCTTCTGCGTAGCGGTCGTAATAGCGGTAGAGATAGTCCCATCTCATCTGATCTACTACGATGCCTACAACGAGTTTTGGGCGGTCGGGTACGTTGGCCTTGCCTTTCTTTGATTGTGCAAATAATTGACTCACAATCAGTAACAGGGCCAAAAGAGGGAATAGTTTTCGCATGCGGAGTGATTTACGGCAAATGTAATGCTTAAACTGTTAAACGTTTATCGTGAACTGGCAATTCAAAATTTGTTATTTTTGCGGCACAGAACCGGCTTGAAAAACATTCTATTTTTTAATAATTCAATAATATGGCAGACATTTTTGACAGATTGCTGAAAAACTCTGGTGGACCTATCGGCCAGCACCGCGAAAGAGCGCATGGATATTTTGCTTTTCCTAAACTGGAAGGCGAGATCGGAAACAAGATGAAGTTCCGCGGTAAGGAAATGATCGTTTGGAGTCTGAATAACTATCTCGGACTGGCCAATCACCCTGAGATCAGGAAAGTGGATGGTGACGCTGCTGCGCAATTCGGTCTGGCCCTTCCTATGGGAGCACGTATGATGAGTGGAAACAGCAACTATCATGAGCAACTGGAGAGAGAACTGGCTGCCTTTGAAGGAAAGGAAGATTCCATTCTTTTCAACTTCGGTTACCAGGGCATGGTGAGCCTCATCGATGTACTCTGCAGCCGCCACGACGTGATTGTATATGACGCAGAAAGTCATGCCTGCATTATTGATGGTCTCCGCCTCCATGTTGGCCATAGCTACGTTTACAAACACAACGATATAGAAGACCTGGAGAAACAGCTGCAGCGCGCCAACGCCATCATCGAAAAACAAAAAGCCGGTGGTATTCTCGTGATCACTGAAGGTGTATTCGGGATGGCCGGTGACCAGGGCAAGCTGAAAGACATTGTTTCCCTGAAAGATAAATACGGCTTCAGGATCCTGCTGGATGACGCGCATGGATTCGGAACGCTGGGCAAAACCGGCGCAGGCGCTGGCGAAGAGCAGGGTGTACAGGATCAGATCGATCTGTACTTCTCAACATTTGCCAAATCAATGGCAAGCATCGGCGCCTTTGTAGCAGGCCCCAAAGCCATCATCGATTATATCCGTTATAATATCCGCAGCCAGATCTTCGCCAAGAGCTTACCCATGCCGCTGGTACTGGGCAACCTGAAACGTCTTGACATGCTGCGTACACAGCCTGCGCTGAAAGACAAACTCTGGAGCAATGCACTGAAACTGCAGAAAGGTCTGAAAGAAAGAGGATTTGATATCGGCAAGACCGATTCTGTGGTAACGCCTGTGTATATGAAGGGGGGTGTTGAAGAAGCAACTGCCATGGTAATGGACCTCCGTGAAAATCATGGTATCTTCTGCTCTATTGTAGTATACCCTGTAATTCCAAAAGGGCATATCATTTACCGTTTGATCCCAACTGCTGTTCATACCGATGCAGATATCAATGCAACGCTGGAAGCATTTGAGGCAACGAAGAAGAAGCTTGATGCCGGAGAGTATAAGGCTACAGCTATTCCTGATATGGCTGAAACAAGATAATTTATTTTGTAAGAGATATGAGAGCCGCCTGTTACAGGGCGGCTTTTTTTGTGCATGCTTTATTCGGCTTATTGTTTTGTCTTTAGTCGCATCGATGGCTTCTGTGCAGCACCGTAGAGAAGATAAATAGCATGGGGCAAAAAAATGCCTCCCACAAGGGAGGCACCACTAATCAAATACCATTAACCATTAAACCTTATCCTATGAAAATTCAAATATAAGATGATAGTGGTGGAACAATGGTTGCATAGCTTACTTTTTTTTGGAAGAAAGACCAAAGCAGGCATGAGGAGTAACGTTTGCGGGCAAACGGTGTCAGAATGGGAATAAGATGGGCTGCAAAATCGTTTGAGTATGCGGGTTTCAGAAGATCGCAATTGTTCGCAGGAAGTATGTCTTTAAGAAAATTTTAGGAATATTTCATGCATTTTATTTCCCAGTGCCCAGTCGCTCGCGTCCTCCGAGTGATGTTTATTCCATCGTCTCCGGCGACACGGTGTTCGCGAGAGGCGAACCAATAGAAGTCACTCGCGGGGACGCGAGCGACTGGCAGCAGCATAACTATTTCCAGGTTGATTTGAATTCACGCTGCCATTTTTCGAAGGGAGTTTTTCCGAAATGTCCTTCGCCGAAATATTTCATCAGCAATTCAATTTCGTTGGGTGCCAGAAAACCGGGAATTGCCTGGGGATCGCCATCAACCGGAATGAAAACTGTGGTGGGATATGAGAGTTGTCCACCGGTGAGCCAGATGGCAAAATCATTGGTGCGCGCACTTTCGTTGAACCTGTATTCTTTTCCTTTCCAGGTAAAACTCTTTTTGCTCTCTGCGTTTATTTTTACAGGATAGAATTTTGTGCCTGCATAATCAACCACCTGTTGATTGGCGTAAGTACGTTTATCCATCACACGGCACCAGCCACACCAGTCGGTGTACAGATCAATCAGCACAGGCCTTTTCTCCGTCTGCAATTTCGCCGTCACTTCATCCAGTGTCATCCAGTTGAGCTTAGCTGCATCCCCTTCTTTCGGGCGCTGTGCGCAGGAAAAAACGGTAAGCCAACTGAACAAAATCACGAGTTTCAGGGTTTGCATACTTACTTTTGTTTAAGTTACTAACATAACTCAAATACCATGCATAAAATTGTGCTGGCGGTAACTGGCGCCAGTGGCTCCATCTACCCCAAACAGCTGATAGAAAAACTGCTGACCATTCCTGATCAATGGCAGGAACTGGCTGTGGTGATGTCGGAAAATGCTAAACAGGTTTGGGAAACAGAACTGGATAACAGGGATTATGAAAAATTACTTCATAACCCGGCCCATCATATTACTACCTGGTCTGTGAATGACTTCCTGGCTCCTTTCGCGTCAGGATCCGGTAAGTTCGATACCATGATCATTGCTCCCTGCTCCATGGGTACACTGGGACGTATTGCCAATGGCATTTCATCAGATCTCATCACGCGCGCTGCCGATGTAGTATTAAAAGAAAGGCGTAAACTCATCTGTTTAGTGAGAGATACGCCTTATAATCTGATTCATATCCGTAATATGGAGACCGTTACACTGGCCGGAGGCATTATCTGCCCTGCTACACCATCTTTCTACAGTAAACCAGCCACTATCGAAGAAGTGGCGGCTACCGTTACTGACCGGGTGCTTGACCTGGCCGGCCTTGATATAAAGACCTACCGCTGGGGCAGCTAGTAACCGGCTCAGCATTTAGCGAAGATCAACTTCCTCTACGCCGGGATATTTGCTTTTGTCGAATGTAAAAGTTGCGTCGGGCAATACAGCCTTTCCATTCATGGTATTCACCGTGTAGATGAATTTATTCTGCTGCTTGTCTATTACCCTGGTGCTGTATAAAGTTTGGGTAGCTTTATCTACCTGCAGGTACACTTTGTGGAACTGTTTGGTCTTGTCAACCGGGGTCAGTTCAATTTCCTGCAATACTTTTTTCCCTTCTTTCTTTTCTCCGTTGAGTTTGTAAAGGAAGTCCTTATCGTAGAAGTTAGTGAACAGTTTCTGGGGAGTGATAGAGCTGGCGTCGTTGTTTACCTTATTGATGGTCACTTCGTTAGCGGCTTTGTCGTAGGTCCACACAGTAGCACCGTCGCAGATGATCTCCTGACCGGCCATCGTTGCCCTGTATTTACTGCCCTTCATGGAAACAGTTCCTTTTTTTACGCCGAGTGCTTTGCCATTGGCATCTTCATTCTTCAGGGTGAAGTTGGCCTGAACACCTTTAAAAGTCTTGAATTTAGCGCTTACTGCGTCAAGGATCTTTTTGGCAGCAGGGTCATTCCCTTGTGCAAATCCTGAAAATGAGGCAGTAACGATTGCAATAAATATAAATATTTTCTTCATCTGAGATACTTTTCGTAAAGGCCGCAAAGATATTATTTGCGCGGCACAAGTTTGACGATAATTATACACCGGGGTTTGCACCGTCATGTCACATTAACATTTTGCTAATGAACGGGCTACGCTCTACAGAAAGTTGGCGAGATGCTGCTCGAGGTCCATTTCGGTCTTGATCAGTACGTCCCGTGCCTTGCTCCCCTGGCTAGGTCCTACAATTCCTGCGCCCTCCAGCTGATCCATCAGGCGGCCGGCGCGGTTGTACCCCAGTTTCATCCTGCGTTGAAGCAGGGAGGTGGAGCCAATCTGGCTGGCCACGATCAGCCTGGCGGCGTCTTCAAAGAGGGAATCCCTGTCGCCCAGGTCAAAATCCTTCCCCTCCATGTCTTTTTCGTCTACATATTCAGGTAAGAGGAATGCCTGGGGATAGCCATTCTGGTTACCGATGCTTTCGCAAACGCTGTCCACTTCCGGGGTATCCACAAAAGCGCATTGAAGGCGGGTGAGCTCACCGTTGTAGGAAATGAGCATGTCTCCCTTTCCAATCAGCTGTTCAGCGCCACCTGTATCGAGGATGGTGCGGGAGTCGATCTTACTGGAAACCTTGAATGCGATACGGGCCGGGAAGTTGGCCTTGATGGTACCGGTGATGATATTTACGGAAGGACGTTGTGTAGCGATGATCAGGTGGATACCCACGGCACGCGCCAGCTGCGCCAGACGTGCGATCGGCATCTCCACCTCCTTACCAGCCGTCATGATCAGATCCGCAAACTCATCCACTACCAGTACAATGAAAGGCAGGTACTGGTGGCCCTTCTGCGGGTTCAGCCTGCGTTTCACGAACTTCTCGTTGTACTCTTTGATATTACGGGTACCTGCTTCCTTGAGCAGATCATAACGGTTGTCCATCTCAATACAAAGTGCATTGAGCGTGTTGATCACTTTTTTGGTATCGGTAATGATGGCCTCTTCCTCTCCGGGAAGTTTTGCCAGGAAATGTCTTTCGATGGTGCGGTACAGGCTCAACTCCACTTTTTTGGGATCCACCAGAACCAGCTTCAGCTGTGACGGATGTTTCTTATAAAGAAGGGATACCAGGATGGCGTTGAGACCAACCGATTTACCCTGACCGGTAGCACCGGCCATCAGCAGGTGCGGCATGGTAGCCAGGTCAACAATGAAATTATCATTATCGATCTTCTTACCGATGGCCACGGGAAGGCTATGGCTGTTGAACTGGAATTTTTCTGAAGCCAGCAATGACTTCATGCTCACTACGGTCTTCTTCACATTGGGCACTTCAATACCGATGGTGCCCTTACCGGGGATCGGAGCTATGATACGGATACCAAGGGCCGCTAGGCTGAGGGCAATATCATCTTCCAGGTTCTTGATGCGCGAGATCCGGACACCGGCTGCGGGAACGATCTCGTACAATGTTACGGTTGGACCAACCGTTGCACTGATCTTCTGGATATGGATATCGTAGTTCTTAAGCGTGTTGATGATCTGGTTCTTGTTGTTCTCCAGTTCGGCGGGGTCCTGTATGATCTTTTCGCTGCCGTGCTGTTCCAGCAGGTCGAGCGAAGGATATTTGTAATCGCGGAGGTCCAGGGCCGGATCATAGGGGGCCAGCACAACATTGGGCGGAGGCTCTTCGCCGGCAATTTCCGCGCCTTCTTCGTTTGCATCTTCGGGTGTGAAGGTCTTGATCTCCAGTTCCAGGTCGGGAACCAACGGCTTTTTGCCTTTGGCCATCACGGGCTCAGGGATCTCTTCCACCGCTTCTTCTTCCACTTCTTCCTCTTCCTCAAATGGTGCTTCTTCCTCCTCTTCTTCTATTTCTTCTTCCTCCTCTTCAGCGGTAGCATTGATCTCCAGTGGCAACAGCTCAGGCTCAGGTTCTTTTTCAATGATCTTGAGGTCCAGTGGAACTTCTTCCTCTTCCACTACGGGAGGAGCCACCATGGGAGCGATATCTTTAGTGAGCTTGTTCTTCCGGGCAGGTTTTACCGGCTTTTCTTCTTCAGCTTCCTCTTCACCTGTTACCTCACCTGTCTCAGCATCCACATTGGCCGGGGCCGGCACCGCAGCAGGCTTACGCCTGGGCATGGATGGCACTTTGAAAGTAGGGTTGAAACGCCAGATCACATAGGCCAGTCCACCTGCAAACAGCAGCACGAAAGTGCCTACATTACCCAGCATCTTCACCAGCCATTCAGAAAGCATTTTACCCAATGCGCCGCCCCACATGAAATCATGTCCTCCTGCAAAGAAGGCAGCAGCCACACTGATATAGAGAATGCCCGCGATCAGGTAGCGCAGGTTCCTGCCGATGCTGAACAGCTTTCTGCCGAGCAGCATATTCACTCCCAGTACAAAAAAGAAGGAGCAGAACAGGAAGGATGCGATGCCGAATGCATTATAAAAAAACTGATGGGATACGTATGCGCCGATATTACCCAGCAGGTTGCTGGTTTTTACATCTGTGGACGGTAATAAGATGGATGCCCCTCTGTGGACCTTGTCATAATCCTCACTCCAGGTAAACAGATAGGATACGAAGGCGATAAACAGGAAGGCGCAGAGCAATAATGCCGCTGTTCCCGCGATCTTATGCGTACGTTCGTCTTTTACCAACTCCTTTACGGTAACCTGTACTTCCTGTTCAGGTTTCAATTTCTCCGGATCGGGCGATTTGCTCTTACTGGACTTTAAGCGATTGGCCATGATTACAAAGATAAGTAGTAGAAAACAACTGTCATATAACAAATAAAACCTGCACCAGCACTGGGAAAAATTGTATTTTACAAAGCCAAATCACCGGACAGCGCCAACCCAGGATGAGAAACAACCATAACCTGAAACCTTTCTTACTGACTATTCTGCTGCTCTCTGCCCTCAGGGGTATGGCCCAGGAAGACAGTGCCGTTATCAATGTGGCCAGGATCAGGCTGGACTCGTCCATCGGCAAATCCTGCTGGTTTGCTTCGCGGCCCAAAGGCGAAAAGATCGCCGATTCGGCTATCCCCTATCTTCCATTCAGACCTGGTGTGGTGGGCCGTTTTTATCCACATTTTCCGCCATCGGCAGAGCTGATGGAAAAAGACAATTACCTGCGTTTTGCACTTTACAACAACAGCGATACTGTAAAGAAATTGTTTTTCCTGCCTGGTTTTTACTGCAGGGATATCAGTCTCTTCAAATTCTCTGCCGAAGATCCTGATGCCCCCTTTCAATTGAAACCTGCAGGCGGATTCGAATATAAAAAATTTCCGGGCTGCCAGCTCATCACACTCAGGCCGCAGGAGCGCGCCGTGTATTATTGCCGCTTTAATTTCGTTCGAACCAATATCAATATCTTCACTCCCTATCTCATTGAAACGGATTACCTGAGCCAGTGGATCACGCGCAAGCGGGACCTGGATTACAGCCTGGATATCCTCACCTATGTGGCTTCCGGCGTGATGCTGATGATGATCTTCTATTCCATGGCGGTGTATGTGCAGAACCGGAATAAGGAATTCATCTACTATGCCATTTACACTTTATGCACGGCCTGCCTGTTGTTCGGCAAATCATACATGAATATGTCGGCCTCCTGGTTCCATTATTTTTACGAGGAGTACCTGGATTTCATCATCATGATCGCGAGTGTGTTCACTTATCTGATTTTTGTACGGAAATTCCTGAACACATCCGAAAATCATCCATGGCTGGATAGATTCTTAAAGATGACGCTCTGGCCGCTGGCGATCCTGGCCGCTATCTTCACCCTGCTTTATTTCACCACCAGCAAATATGTGGTGCTGAACAATATGGAATTCCTGATCAAGGTGGTATTCCTGCTGATAGCGATCATGTTCATCGTGTATTCCGTAAAAAGAAAAGATCCCTTACTGAACTATCTGGCCGGTGGTAGTTTTGCCCTCATCTTCTTTTCCATTATTTCGCAGGGCATTATCATGTTCGGATGGAAATTCAGTTCGAATATACAATTGTTCAACCGTGCCCTTTTCTATTATGAGCTCGGTCTGGTGCTGGAACTGATCCTCTTCCTTTCCGGTCTCGCTTATAAGAACCGCCGCGATATCATCGAGCGGGTAAAAGAAAGGGAAAGACTGAAGCTGGAGAATGAAAGGAAGGAATTCGAAAAACAAATAGCCGTGGTCACTGCCACGCAGCACGAGCGCGACCGCATTTCCGCTGATATGCACGATGAGTTGGGATCCGGTGTGACCGCCATCCGCCTCATGAGCGAGATCCTGAAAACCAGGATGAAGAACCAGAGTTTTCCTGAACTGGAAAAGATCTCCAACTCCGCCAATGATCTGCTGGGTAAGATGAATACCATCATCTGGACCATGAAAAGCTCCAATGATACGGTGGAAAGCCTGGTGGCTTATATCCGGGCGCATGCCATCGAGTATTTCGACAGTACGCCGATCGATTGTTCGGTAAAGCTTCCTGTGGTAATCCCGCAGGCAGAGATTTCGGGAGAGAAGCGCCGCAATATTTTCCTCAGCATCAAGGAGGCGCTGAACAATGCCATGAAGCACTCGCAGGCTTCCGAGCTTACCATCGAGATAACGGCAAAGGACAACCGGTTAATGGTGAAGATCGCCGACAATGGCGTAGGCATCGATACGGTACAGTTGCGCCGCTTCGGTAACGGCCTCAGCAATATGAAACGCAGAATGGAACTGATCGGCGGAACATTTTCCGTTCAGAACTGCAAAGGCGCCGTGCTTGTTTTTGAGTTACCCCTGTAATTATTTTCCTGCTACAAATGCCCGGAACATGCATAACCATCCGGCAATGAAGAATACACCACCGATGGGTGTAACTGCTCCGATGCCTGAGAGGCCTACTGTTTCCGTGGCTTTCAGTGCCGTGAGCAGATAGAGCGAGCCGGAGAACAGGATGATGCCGGTGATAAAACAGATGGCTGCATTTTTCAGCCAGCGCTGAGAATAAGTGGAGAAGAGAATGGCCACTGCCAGTAAAGCAAAAACATGATAGAACTGATAGCGGACGCCTGTTTCAAAGGTTGATACGGTTTCGGCGGGAACCAGTTTCTTCAGTCCGTGAGCCCCGAAGGCGCCCAGCGCAACAGACAGCGCGCCGAGTAACGCTGCTGTTTTCAGATATCCTTTATGCATGTAACACTGTTTGAATAAAATCATTCATCGAAATGGTATCTTCCCTGTCTATGATCACGTCCGCCTGTTCATAATACATCCGTCTTTCATTCAGTTTCCGGATGATATGATTGCGGAGGTCTTCATCCTTGATATCTTTCAGCAAGGGCCTGTGCATCCTTTCTTTCATGAGGCGTTGCAGGATCACTTCCACCTGGGTGTTGAGCCATACCACGATGCCGTAACGCTTCATGAAATCGATATTGTTGAAGAAACAGGGCGTACCTCCTCCGCAGGAGATGATCATGCTGTCTTCCTTTTCAACAAGCTCCTCCAGCATTTGTTTCTCGCACATGCGAAAATATTCTTCTCCGTTCTGCGTGAAGATATCCGCAATGGATTTGCCCTCGTGTTCAACCACCAGTTCATCCAGGTCATAGAACGGAAGCCCCATGCGGTTAGCAACCTGCTTACCCCAATGTGTTTTTCCCGCTCCCATGAACCCTATCAAAAAGATCCTCATTGTAATTATTTGAATGCATTGAAACCTGTAACGTCCATACCGGTGATGAGCAGGTGGATATCATGGGTACCTTCATAGGTGATCACGCTTTCCAGGTTCATCATATGGCGCATCACTGAATATTCTCCGGTGATGCCCATGCCGCCCAGCATCTGGCGAGCATCGCGGGCGATATTGGTGGCAATCTCACAGCCATTCCTCTTGGCCATGCTCACCTGTTGAGGGGTAGCTTTGTGCTGGTCCATCAGCACTCCTACCCTCCAGTTCAGCAACTGTGCCTTGGTGATTTCAGTGACCATTTCGGCCAGTTTCTTCTGTTGCAGCTGAAAACCTCCGATGGGCCTGTCGAACTGCACCCTTTCTTTTGAATAGCGAAGGGCGGTATCGTAACAATCCATGGCTGCTCCAACGGTGCCCCAGGCAATACCATAGCGGGCTTTGGTCAAACAGCTCAGTGGTCCTTTCAATCCTTTTACATTGGGCAGGATATTTTCCTTCGGAACCTTCACATTATCGAATACCAGTTCCCCGGTTGCCGAAGCGCGGAGACTCCATTTGCCGTGGGTGGTGGGGGTAGTGAAACCCTCCATGCCACGTTCTACAATTACGCCGCGGATATCGCCGGCTTCGTCTTTGGCCCAAACAACGGCCACCTGGGAGAAGGGGGCATTGCTGATCCACATTTTAGCGCCATTGAGAATCACATGGTCGTCGGCGTCTTTGATATTTGTCAACATCCCTGCCGGATTGGAGCCATGGTCGGGTTCGGTCAGCCCGAAACAGCCGAGCCATTCGCCGCTGCCCAGTTTGGGGAGGTATTTTTTGCGTTGTTCTTCGCTTCCGAACTCGTAGATGGGGTACATTACGAGGGATCCCTGCACGGAGGCGGTGCTGCGTACGCCGCTATCGCCCCTTTCCAGTTCCTGCATCATCAGGCCATAGCTGATATGGTCCAGGCCTCCGCCGCCATATTCAGTGGGGATGGTAGGGCCGAAACAGCCGAGATCGCCCATCTGCTTTACGATCTGCTGCGGGAATTCCGCTCGCTGGGCGTAGTCTTCTATGATAGGAGAAATCTCTTTCTTTACATAATTTCGGACAGACTCCCTCACCAGTTTCTGTTCTTCAGTGAGCAGTTCATCGAGAGCAAAATAGTCCGGACTGACAAAAAGATCGGTTTTAGCGGCCATGACGAGCAAGTTTAAAGTGTGCTAATTTAAGGAAAATGAAATGATTTGTAGAGGATCGTGCAACATGTTCTGAATGCCTGTGTCTCTACAATAACTTAAAACAATAAAAACATTCATTTTGGAGCTGACTGCAACCATTGTCCAGGATGAGTTGGTAGAACGCTGTAAACGTGGGGACCCCACAAGCTTCGAAGCCCTTTATCAGCGGTATGCCAAGGCAATGTACAACACGAGCCTGCGCATCGTCAACAATACCGGCGACGCAGAGGATGTTTTACAGGAGGCATTCCTGGATGCCTTCAGATCTTTGAACGATTTCCATTACCGTTCCACTTTCGGGGCCTGGTTGAAAAGGATTGTGATCAACAAATCCATCAATGTGCTCAGGAAAAGGAAAATGTACATGTCGGAGCTCGACGAGAACGGAGTGGAAACGATAGCTGACGAAAAAGGGATCGATGAGTCGGAATTGCAGTTCAAAGTAGCCGAGATCAAAAGATATATTCAGCAATTACCGGACGGGTATCGTGCCGTGCTGAGCCTGTACCTTCTCGAGGGGTACGATCATGAGGAGATCTCCGGGATCCTCAGCATTTCGCACAATACCGTCCGCACGCAATATGTCCGTGCAAAGCAAAAATTAGTGAACCTATTGAAACAAGGAGGCCTGTCATGAGCCAATTAGAAAATTTCATCCGTAACAACCGGGAGGAGTTCGATGGAGAAGAGCCCTCACCCAGGGTATGGAAAGATCTTCAAAAACAGTTAGAAGCAGCACCTGCGCCGGTTAAAAAAAACAACGGCGGCAGTGTGATCACCATGCGCATCCTCAAATGGAGCGCAGCCGCGGCCATCCTGTTACTGGCAGGCCTTGGTGTATTCCATCTTATAGGTCCGTCAAAAAACACTGGCACGGCAGAAGTCAAACCCACTGAAGACCTCCTTCAGAAGATCAATCCAACCTATGCAAAAGAGGTATATCATTTCACACAGCTCATTGAACTGAAACAATCCGAACTCAAACAAATTGAAAAGGATGATCCGGAATTGTACCAACAATTCCTGGGTGATATTCAGCAGCTGGACAGCTCCTACAATAACCTGAAGAAGGAACTGCCTTCCAATCCAAACAGAGAACAATTACTGGAAGCCATGATCGAGAACCTGAAAATGCAGACTGAACTGCTTAACCAGCAACTCCAGGTGATCCAGCAGATCAAACAATCTAAAACAACAAACAATGTCAAGACTATATAACATAATTCTACTCGTTACCTGTTTCGCGATCACTGTACCTGCACTGGCCCATGAAGACCCGGTAGTGGAAAAAAAGAAACAGTACTCGAAGTCCTATTCGCTCAGTGGAAACGATCTGGTATCGCTCGCCAACCAATTCGGGCAGCTTAAAATAAACACCTGGAACAAAAATGAAGTGAAGGTAGACGTCACCATCACCGCAGAGGCAGGCAACGATGAGCGTGCACAAAGGATACTTGACAATATCACCATCTCCGATGGTAAGAACGGCGATGGCGTGTATTTCAAAACCAGCACAAAAGGAAACAACAAAGGCAGCCGTGTACAAAGCAATGAAAAGACCAGCTTCAGGGTGGATTATGAAGTGTACCTGCCAGCCGGCAATCCCATCTCGGCCACCAATGAATTCGGATCCACTTCCATCGGCGACCATAATGGCGAAGCCACCATCATATCCAGGTTCGGCAGTGTGAAAGCCGGCAAGCTCAGCAACGCAAAAAGAGTGGAAATCGAATTCGGGTCCATGGTACTGGAAAGCATGAACAATGGCAAACTGATCATCAAGTTCTCTTCCGTGGAAGTGCGCAATACAAGCGGATCCCTGGATGTTGTGGTGGAGCACAGCAGCGCCAAACTGAACCTCGACAACGATGTGAAAGACATTAAAGTGAAGAACAGTTTCTCTCCTCTCATCCTGGATGTGCCTACCAACTTCAACGCCAGCTTCGATATTCATACGAGCTTTGCCAAGCTGAAGAACAAAACCAGCTTTGCGATCAATAAAGAAGGAGAGGAAAAGGACCGCGGTCCTAAATTCGATTTCGATTACAGCGGAAAGTCCGGCAATGGCGCCACGCCCGTGAAAGTAAGAACTGAGTTTGGAGACGTGACCATCGGACACAATGTGCCTTTCAAAGTAGATGACAAAAAGAAGAACACGAAAGATATTTAATCCTCCGGTTGTAGTGGCCGTGCGAGGAGTCTTCGGCCACTACAATCAGGGATAAAACTCCAAAACTTGCAGTCAGCAGAGTTCCGCAAGGAATTCTCAATGGCGGGATCACTCAGCAATGGGTATCCCGTTTTATGCGATAAATAGTATGCTGTTTATTGAAGATAACCGGCCATTTCCAGCGCATAATCCTTACTCACTTCTGCAGCGCGTTCAGCAAAGTCTTCACCCGTTGAGGCATAGATCACAGCGCGGCTGGCATTCACCAGCAATCCCACTTCTTTATTCATTGCTTTGGCTGAAATCTCTTTCAGGCTTCCTCCCTGTGCGCCAACTCCGGGCACCAGGTAAAAATGATCGGGGGTGAGGTTACGGATGGCAGTGAAGGAATCAGCCTGTGTGGCGCCTACCACGTACATAAGATTTTCAGGAGTGCCCCATTGGGCGGCCGTGGTGAGCACTTTTTCATAGAGCAGCCCATCACCGGCAGGTTGCAGTTCAAAATCCTGCGCACCGGAATTGGAGGTAAGGCCGAGGAGGATTGTCCATTTGTCTTTATACTCCAGGAAAGGCTTCACACTATCAGCTCCCATATAAGGCGCAACCGTGATGGCGTCAAAATTCAGCGTTTCGAAGAACGCCTTTGCATACTGGGTGCTGGTATTGCCGATATCGCCGCGCTTGGCGTCCGCAATGGTGAAATGCGATTCCGGGATATAGTTCACTGTTTGCTCCATCGCATCCCAGCCTTTGCGGCCCAGGGCTTCATAGAAAGCAGTATTGATCTTGTAGCTGACGCAAAAATCTTTTGTTGCGTCGATGATCTGCCTATTGAACTCGAAAACAGGATCTGCTGCCGAGAGCAGGTGTTTCGGGATCTTGGTAATATCGGTATCCAGTCCTACGCAGAGATAGGTTTTCTTATTGCGGATCTCCTGCACCAGTTGTTGACGTGTCATGGGCGCGAAGATACATTCTATAATTGTTCCACAATTTCCCGGTGCAAAACATCATCATCCCAGCGGGTCTCGATGTCCGGCTGCTGCATGATGCGCTGCATGATGGCTTCCTGCTTCTGACCGTTGGCCAGGGCTTCGGAATAGCGGATATGCGGACTGAAAGTCACCAGGGAATAGGCCGGGATCCATTTATCGGGGAATTTCTCGCTGAGTCTGGCTTCGATCCTTTTCTGAAGCAGGAATTTCGGGTCCGCTACCCTGTCGCGCATTTCCGTGAAATTATTCACGGCCAGGTCTGCGATGGCGTCAGCATCGGGCTTGCGCAGGAGCTGGAATTCTTCCAGGATGGCATCCCAGTTGTCGCCATGATGTTCCATCAGGTCGTCCAGTACGCTGCAATCCTCAAAGCCGGCGTTCATGCCCTGTCCAAAGAAGGGAACGATGGCATGGGCCGCATCTCCGATGAGCGCAAATTTGTCTTCACGCACCCAGGGATAGCATTTCACGGTAACGAGCGATGAAGTGGGATTGTTGAAGAAATCTTCCAGGTA
Organism: Pseudobacter sp.; assembly: GCF_051955275.1. Classification (NCBI taxonomy): domain Bacteria; kingdom Pseudomonadati; phylum Bacteroidota; class Chitinophagia; order Chitinophagales; family Chitinophagaceae; genus Pseudobacter; species Pseudobacter sp. The sequence goes on from NZ_JBQCGW010000181.1 coordinate 66,829, forward strand.
GGTAGGCATCATCGGCACTGCATCCGGGAAGGTATTCTCGAAGAATTCTTTCACTTTTTCCTTTGTATCGAGCCTGGAAAAGCTCAATGGCCCTTCGAAGGGGAAGAATAAAGTGCAGGTAAATGTTTTATCCAGGTTGGGCAGGGCAATGAGCATGAATTCCTTCCTGGGCCAGATATGCAGGGCATTCACCTGCGGCATGGCAAAATCGCCGTCTGCATTGGGCAGGATGGTCAGCTCTTTGTAGCCGCAATCGATATAGAATTGCTGGTAGTTAAAACGGTCGGTCTGCAGCTGGTGCTGGAGGCGGGCTGCAGAGAAAGCGCCGTCGGCTCCCAGGATGAGGTCTGCTTTCACATCCACCATTTTATTGCCGGGCGTTTCGAAAGTAACAGTATTCGATTTCCAGTTGATATGCGAACATTTATGCTCGAAGAAGATCTCGATGCCGTTCTCTTCGGCCAGGTCCATCAGCTTTTTGTTGAGGGTGCCGCGGCTGACGGAATTGATGAACTGTCCTTCTTTTCCATAGGGCTGATAAGCGCTGCTGCCGTCGATATGGTGGATCTGGCGGCCATGCATGGGAATGGAAATTTCGCGGATGGCATCGGCCAGGCCGATCTTCTCCAGGGCTTTCAGGCCACGGTCACTGAGTGCGAGGTTGATGGACCTGCCTGCTGCAATTTTTTCCTTACGCATATCAGGCCTGCGTTCATAGATTGTCACTTTATGTCCTCTTTTAGCGAGGTACACGGAAACCAGGGAACCTACAAGGCCTGCGCCAACGATCAGCACTTCTTTTTTTTGCACGACTGGAAATTTTATACTGAAAGAATTTTGTTAGAGTCTGCCCAGTCGCCCGCGTCCCCGCGAGTGACTTTTATTCCGTTGCCTCCCGGCGGCACGGTGTTCGCCAGAGGCGAACCAATATAAGTAACCCGCCAGAGGCGAGCTACTGGCCGCCCTCCGATAGTACATCATTGATGATCTGACCGAACAGATAAACATCTTCAAACCTGTTGTACAAAGGCACAGGGGCAACCCGGATCACATTAGGCTCACGCCAGTCTGCGATCACGCCGCGCTCCATCAGGGTTTTGAAGGTCTCCTTGCCACGCACCAGCATGAGCAGGGAAACCTGGCAACCACGCTCCGACTCATTGGCCGGCGTGATCACTTCCACCACTTTCTGATCGGCAGCAGCATTCATTTCGTTGATGATGAATTGCAGGTAACCACTCAAGGCCCTACCCTTCTTCACCAGGGCTGGCATACCGGCCTCATCAAAAATATCGATGCTGGCTTTGTGCGCGGCCATTGAAAGAACGGGTGCATTGCTCAGCTGCCACCCTTCCGCTGTTGGGATAGGATCGAAGCCGGGCTGCATAAGAAAACGCGTTTCCTTGGTATGTCCCCACCAGCCTGCAAAGCGTGGCAGTTCTTTATTGTTGAGATGCTTCTGGTGAACAAAAGCGCCGGCAACGCCACCAGGACCGGAATTCATGTATTTGTAACTGCACCAGCAGGCGAAGTCAACGTCCCAGTTATGCAGCTCGAGTGGAATATTGCCTGCTGCGTGCGCAAGGTCGAACCCCGCGATAGCACCGGCTTTATGTGCTGCATCAGTGATGGTCTTCATATCCAGCACCTGGCCGCTATAGTAGTTCACACCGCCAAACAGCACAAGCGCCAGTGAATCTTTATTGGCTTCGATGGCAGTGAGAATATCTTCGGTTCTCATGGTATGCTCACCTTCGCGGGGAGCGATCTCCACCAGTGCATCTTTCAGACTGTAGCCATGGAATTTCAGTTGTGTTTCAATGGCGTACTGGTCGGAAGGGAATGCTTTGGCCTCGCAGATTATCTTGAAACGTTGTTTGGTTGGCCTGTAGAAACTAACCATCAGCAGGTGCAGGTTCACGGTGAGCTGGTTCATCACTACTACTTCATCGGGCAGGGCGCCAACGATCTTACTCACTTTTTCAGGGAAGATCTCATGGTAAGAGAACCAGGGATTCTTTGCATGAAAATGGCCTTCCACGCCGTAGGCGGCCCAGTCGTTGAGCTCCTGCTGGATATATGTTCTGGTAGCTTTCGGCTGAAGGCCGAGGGAGTTACCGGTGAAGTAAACAGTGTCTTTCCCGTTCAGCTGCGGGATGAGGAAACGTTCCCGGAATTGCGCCAATGGATCCTGCTGGTCAGCCTGCTTTGCAAATTCCAGGGTGTTCTGATAATTCATTCAAAAATCGTTTATGGGTATACGTTATATCAGGTTATATCAGTCGATGGTAGCGATCACTTTCAGTTCAATGGAGATCGGGGTTGGGAGACTTTTGATCTCAACAGTAGTTCTGCAAGCCTGCACGCTGGTGAAATAATCCGCGTAGATCTTATTGTAAACGGGAAAATCCTTTTTCATATTGGTAAGGAAAACGGTCACGTCCACGATCTTGTCCCAGCTGCTGCCGCTGGCTTCCAGCACGGCTTTCACGTTGGCGAATACGGCATGGCATTCCGCTTCGATATCATATTTCAGGATATTTCCATCGGCATCCAGCTCCAGACCGGGGATGGAATTATCCTTTGCATTCCTGGGCCCGATGCCGGAGAGGAAAAGAAGGTTGCCCACTTTCCTGGCATGCGGGTAAGCGCCTAAAGGTGTTGCTGCCTGTTGTGTATGTACTATTTCCTTGCTCATACTTGTTGTTTAAAATTGCACACAGATATTCTTTGCTTCAGTGAAAAAGCGCAGGGCTTCCCATCCGCCTTCGCGGCCCACGCCGCTGTTTTTTACGCCGCCGAACGGTGTTCTGAGATCGCGGAGCAGCCAGCAGTTGATCCAGATGATGCCGGATTCAACACGGGCGCCTACACGATGTGCGCGGGTGAGGTTTGAGGTCCAGATAGTAGCTGCGAGGCCATATTGTGTGGCATTGGCCAGTTGCAGTGCTTCTTCTTCAGTATGGAATTTCTGAAGGGTCACTACCGGTCCGAAGATCTCTTCCTGGTTGGTCACGGAATCAGGTCCTACCCCTTCGATCACGGTAGGCTGAATGAACCAGCCGTTGGCGCAGCGGCCTTCCGGTTGAACGGCGTTACCACCGGTCAGCACGGTTCCGCCTTCTTCTTTGGCCTTTGCAATGCAGCCGATCACTTTATCGAAATGCGGTTTGCTGACGATGGCTCCCTGTTTGGATCTCTCATCCATGGGATCGCCTACGGTCAGTGCTTTCACCCGTTCTAAAAACTCAGCTTTGAATTTATCGTAGATGCTGGCTTCCACTAAAATGCGGCTGCCGCACAAACAGATCTGCCCCTGGTTGGCAAAGGATGATTGCACGGTAGTGTTCATCATCTTCTCCCAATCACAATCAGCGAAAATGATATTCGGGTTCTTACCGCCCAGTTCGAGCGATAATTTCTTGAACACGGGTGCAGCCACTGAAGCGATGCGGGCTCCTGCCCTGGTGCTTCCGGTGAAGGAGATGGCTTTGATGGCCGGGTGCTGGATGATGGCTTCACCGGTAACAGGACCGGTACCATGAATGATATTGAGCACACCATCTGGCAGCCCTGCTTCTTTCACGATACGTGCCAGCAGGAAAGCGGTGAGCGGCGTTACTTCCGATGGTTTTGCGATCACGCAGTTGCCTGCAGCCAGCGCCGGTGCTATCTTCCAGGTGAAGAGATAAAGCGGCAGGTTCCAGGGGGAGATGCAGCCCACTACCCCGATCGGCTGACGGAGGGTGTAGTTGATGGCGGTATCTTCCATCTGGTGGCTCTCGGCAGCAAAATGCATGATGCCGGTAGCGAAGAACCTGAAATTGGCGGAAGCGCGCGGGATGTCCACGCGGCGGCTCAGCCAAAGCGGTTTACCATTATCGTTAGACTCTGCGAGTGCCAGTTGTTCCTTATTGGCATCGATGAGTTCTGCAATGCGGTTGAGTATTTCAATTCTTTTTTCCAGCGGTGTTACTGACCAGGTGGTAAAGGCTTTCTGTGCAGCCTGTACGGCTACAGCCACATCCTTTTCATTACTGTCGGGTATCTGTCCGGATACCTCGCCGGTAGCAGGATTGAAATTATTGATGAATTGTCCGCTCAGCGGTGCAATGAAATTGCCGCCGATAAAATTCTCCAGGTGGAATGGGATATCGAGTTGCATACTGATTGTTCAGATTAAATGGAGCCGGTTCTGCCTCCGTCTACCGGGATACTGGTGCCGTTCACATAACTTGCCGCAGGTGATGCCAGGAAAGCCGCTACAGCAGCGATCTCTGCGGGATTACCAAATCTGCGCATAGGCACTTCCTTTGTCATTTCTTCCGCTACTTCCTCTTCTGAAATATTCTTGGTCTTTGAAGCATTCTTCACAATACCTTCCAGTCTGGCGGTAGTGGTAGCGCCCGGCAATACATTGTTCACCGTGATATTGAAGCCACCCAGTTCCAGGCTCATGGTCTTGGCCCAGCTGGCCACTGCGCCGCGGATAGTATTTGACACACCGAGATTCTTCAGCGGCACTTTAACGGAGGTACTGATGATATTGATGATGCGGCCGAACTGTGCGGCTTTCATACCCGGCACTACTGCCTGCGTGAGCAGGTGGTTATTGATCAGGTGCTGGTTGAAAGTATTGAGGAACTGTTCCGGGGTAGCATCCACAATAGGGCCTGCGGGAGGACCGCCGGTATTGTTGATCAGGATATGAATGGGATTGTCCGCAACATGTGTACGAACCACACTGGCCACTTCATCAGGTTTGCTGAAATCAGCCACAAGGTAATTATGTTGTTGACTTAATGCGATATCGAGCTTAAGCACTGCCTGTTTCAGCGACTCTTCATTGCGCGCGAGCAGCGTACAATTTGCACCGAGCAGGGCCAGTTCTTCTGCAATAGCCAATCCAATTCCCTGCGTACTGCCGCAGATCAGAGCGTTTTTTCCTTCGAGAGAAAGATTCATGAGCAAGCTTTTTTAGGGCCACCAAATGTACAGAGATTAATTATGTTTTCGCTGTACGGTAAAACATTAACTTTACCCCGGACCATCTCCGGTTCATTTACATTGATAAAACCTGTCATATGCCAATAGCAGCACCTTTCAACCTGAAGAAATGGATCGATGAACACCGCGATCTGCTGAAACCGCCTGTAGGCAACCAATGCGTATACAAAGACGCAGAGAATTTTATCGTGATGGTAGTGGGCGGCCCCAATGCGCGCAAAGACTATCATTACAATGAAAGCGAAGAGCTTTATTTACAGATCGAAGGCAATATGGTGCTGAAGATCATTGAAGATGGCAAGCCCCGCAGTATTCCCATCAATGAAGGTGATATGTTCCTGCTGCCTCCCATGACCCCGCACAGCCCGCAAAGGCCTGCCAATACGGTTGGACTGGTAGTGGAAAAAATCCGTGAAGATGAGGAGAATGAGAAAGATGCCTTCATGTGGTTCTGTGAGAACTGCGGCAATAAATTATATGAAGAGTTCGTGTTCGTGAAAGATATCGTTACGCAACTGCCTCCTATCATGAACAAATTTTACGGCTCCGAGGAGCTGCGCACCTGTAAAAAATGCGGCACCGTGATGGAGCCCC